>DYHC01000115.1 GCA_020724325.1 Melioribacter roseus | reverse complement strand
GGTTGGTTATGAGAATGAATGGATGCTGCATCATCAGGGAGGTGCAATTGGTTAGGATGACCGCGAATGGGTGATCTTTCCAGGAATAAAAGAGGTTGTGAAAACCAATCAGTCATTCGCATGGAATCCTACTATAACAGGTACTAAAGTAGAAGAGACTATAATTGTTAATGAAAAGGGTTTTGAAGTACTTACTAAATCGCCAAACTGGCCTATGATAATTGTTAATCTAAATGGAAAAAAATATCCGCAGCCGTCAATATTAATACGCGATAACGAAAGTTTTGGACTGATTCAAACACAAGATTATGAAATTAATGCAGAATAGTTTATTTAAAGGCGTTAACATAAATAACTAATACAAGCCATTATTATCGATAGGTTGGGAGGGTTTATGCTTAAGATTTACGAAGAGAATAATTTAGAGCACATCTCACTCGAAAACGATTTTATTAAAGTTGTATTTCTTCCTCAAATCGGCGGAAAGATGATCAAGTTCATCAATAGAAAAACAGGAACTAATTTTCTACTGGATCCGCAAAACAAAGAGAAAGGTTACAAAAAAGCTTTCCATGGCGCTCCTTTCAGAAATTATGATGTAAGTGGTTTTGTTGAATGTTTTCCAACAGTAGAAGCGTGTAATATACAAACCAAACTCGGTTCAAAAATATCATTCCCAGATCACGGTCAGTTATGGTCTAAGCCCTGGCGGTATCAAATATCTGAAGATGAAACATTAATCCGTACGGCTAAAGGAATAAACTGGGATTATTCATTTACTAAAAAAGTACGTCTGGAAGAAAACCGATTTGTAATTGACTATCTGGTAGAAAACAATGAAGAGGAACCATTACCATATGTATGGGCGGCACATCCTCTTTTTAATATTGATGAAGGAGACGAAATTTACTTAACCGATGAAATTCAAAAAGTTTTTCTTTACTGGGCAAACGATGTTTCGCTTGGGAAAAAAGGCGACTCTTTAAGCTGGCCTTTACTTGATGAAAATAATGATTATTCAAAAATCCCGAATAAAAATTTCAACAAGGCAGTTAAATTATTTTCCGGCAAGCTTAATGAACCCGTCTGGGCAGCATTTCATAAAACAAAAAACCGTGAATCGTTTATGATTAGTTACGATAGTGTAGAAATTCCTTATCTGGGAATCTGGCTTTGTTACGGCGGCTGGCCCGAAGATAACTCCAATAAGCATTTTACAATTTCGCTGGAACCAACAAATTCGTGTTCCAATTCCCTTGCAGAGGCAATTGAAAATAATAAATGTGGAATTATACATCCACTTCAAAAAAGTGAATGGAAAATTGAGTTTATGATTGTTAATGAAATTTGATTAGTAAAATATTTCTTGATTATAGCAAGAAAAAAATTTTTTTATTTTCATTTGTGTATTAGGAAAATAAAATTTGATTCTTTAACTTGCTCGTGTCCTAAGAACCGATTTCAAATTTTAATTCCAAGCGGCTAATGTTAAAAATAACACTCGAACCAAAAGATCATGTCAATAATATCTCGCCAAATCAAAATGAAGATCTGAATTTTGAATTAAAAGTTGTAACGGAAGGTCTGTTTCCGGAAGTCCGTCTTAGTTTCATTTCAGATAATTCAAAGAGAAGATCGAAAGAAAATCCACCCCAAAATATCTTAACACAAAAAGCAATCTATCCGGATAATTAATAAAGGGAATAGCAATGCAAGCTATCGGACTAACCATAATTGATTGGATAATAATTCTAATCTACTTTGCATTTGTATTAGGAATTGGATGGTACTTAAAAAAGTTTACGAGAAGCGGCGAAGATTTTTTTCTTGCCGGAAGAAAAAACTCATCGTGGGTTGCTGGACTCGCTTTTTTATCTGCAAATCTTGGCGCACTCGAATTGCTTGGCATGACGGGTAATACTTTTAAGTACGGAATGTATGTAGCTCACTTTTACTGGATCGGCGCGATTCCAGCAATGGTTTTTCTTGGCATTTATATGATGCCATTCTATTACAGCAGTAGAATAAAATCAATTCCCGGCTACCTTAAACTTCGATTCGATGAAAAGACACGCGTGTTAAACGGAATTTCTTTTGCAGTTATGACGCTGCTTGTTTCGGGCATCAACCTTTATGCTATGGCTCTTGTGCTTCATACATTCCTTGGCTGGAACTGGGATGTTAGTATGTGGGTAAGTGCACTAACGGTTATGGGTTATGTAACACTTAGCGGTTTGATGTCTGCAATCTTTACAGAGATAATTCAGTTCTTCCTAATCTGGTTCGGGCTGTTTCTCGTTTCAATTTTAGGAATAATTGAATTAGGAAGTCTGGATCAAATATTAAATAGATTACCTGAATCGATGAATACTCTCTGGTCAACATCATCGGACCCATCTAAAAACGGAATGCTTGTTCATTGGGCTGGAATTGTATTGGGGCTTGGATTTGTTTTATCATTCGGATATTGGACTACCGACTTCCTGGTTGTTCAGCGGGCATTTTCTGCTAAGGATTTAAGAGCCGCACGTATGACGCCCATACTCGCATCATTCTTCAAAATGGCATTGCCGTTTATAGTAATACTTGCCGGACTTATTGCAATTGCACTTTCAAACGATCCTGGGAGCGGGTTCAAACTTTTAGAAGACGGAGGTCGTGTTAATTATGATTCGGCTTTACCGCTTTTAATTGCAAGATATTATCCAAGCGGATTAGTAGGACTTGGTATAACGGCACTTTTAGCCGGATTTATGGCCGGGCAAGCCGGAAACATAAGCGCATTTAATACAGTATGGACTTATGATATTTATAAATCTGTTCTGAACAAAAACGCATCGGATTCGCATCTGCTCTGGATGGGGCGTGCTTCAACAGTTGTTGGAGTTATTATTTCTCTTGGTACTGCTTATTGGGCAAAAAGTTTTCCGAGCATAATGGATTATATGCAAGCAATTTTTTCTTGGGTTAACGCTCCTCTCTTTGCTACAATGTTATTAGGAATGTTCGTCTGGTGGATAACACCAAACGGTGCTTTCTGGGGACTTGTTGTAGGAATGGTTTCTTCATTTTTAATGTGGCTTGGAGTTAAATTTCATTGGTTCAATGAAAGTATAATTACAATGTCCTCGGTTCAAAGTGATATGGCTGCAAACTTTTGGCGTGCGTGGTGGGCTTGGCTAATCTGTTTTGCTCTAACTGTTCTTATTAGTTTCTTTACAAAGAAAAAACCAAAAGAAGAATTGGCTGGGCTTGTTAAAGGATTAACAGAAGAAAAACACGATGCTCATTTACCTTTTGTAAAACGTCCTGTATTTTATGCCGCAATTTCAATTATTCTTTTGATCGTATTAAACTTATTATTCTGGTAAGGAGATTCTAAATGAAACCGATATGGTATTTTGTAGGGTTAATTATGATTGTGATTGGCTCATTAATTTTTTTAACCGGAATCTATCTGCTATTAAATCCTCCAGCGGAAAAAACAGTGCTTTCTGAAATCCATCCCAATTTGTGGTGGGGAATAATTATGGTTTTATTCGGAGGAATAATGTTCCTTAAAACAAGAAAGCAGATTGTTTAAGCTATTCATTCTTTGAAAAAAATAGATTAGTTTTGCCATAGAAATTGTACTAAACTAATTTTGGTACAACGGCGTGCTCATGGAAAAATTAATAACATTTCTTTGTAATAATGAACTCGTCTCAGTTCAAATAAATCCCGCTATTACTCTATTAGATTTTATAAGGAACAATAAAAAACTAACCGGTACAAAAGAAGGGTGCCGCGAGGGTGATTGCGGTGCGTGTATTGTTATGTTAGGTTCGCTCATTAAAGGTAAAGTAAAGTACAAAACTGTTAACTCTTGCTTGCTGCCAATTGCAGATATAAATGGTAAGCACGTTGTTTCAATTGAAGGATTAAATAATAATGAGCTGAATTTTATTCAACTGCAATTTATTGATGAAGGCGGAACTCAGTGCGGTTTTTGTACTCCGGGCTTTATTGTATCACTTATAAATTATTTTGTTAATAATAACCATTACAATTTAGATGATGCTGTTGCCTCTCTGGATGGCAATATTTGCAGATGCACTGGATACGCCGGGATTAAAAGAGCGATAAAAAGTACATTAACTTATCTGGCTGAGAATAATTTTCCTAAGGATAATCAGATTTTATTCCTTATCAATAAAAAACTTCTTCCAACGTACTTTGCTGAAATTCCTAAAAGACTGAAATCGATTCAGAAAAATATTGGCATAGAAAAAAAACAAAAACTCATTAATGGTAATATTATTTCCGGCGGAACAGACCTGTATGTTCAAAAGTGGGAAGGTCTGCCCGAAGAAAAAAATATTTTTATTTCGGAAGAACCTAACCTGAAATCAATTTATAAAAAACAAAACCGAATCTTTGTTGGCAGCGCCGTTACAATTAATGAGTTTAATGATTCACCATTAATCCAGAAATATTTTCATTATCTAAAAAATTACTTATTGTTATTTGGTTCTATGCCGATAAGGAACAGAGCCACTGTTGCCGGAAACATTGTTAATGCCTCTCCGATCGGCGATATGACAAGCATATTGCTGGCACTTAATGCTAGTCTACTTCTGCAGTATAAAAGTAAAAAAAGAAGAGTTCCTTTATCAGATTTTTATTTAGGTTATAAAACGCTCAATAAAAAGAAGAATGAATTAGTTAAAGAAATATCGATCCCAATTCCCAAAGGGAATTTTGTTTTTAGTTACGAAAAAGTTTCTAGAAGAACTTATTTGGATATTGCAAGTGTTAACACATCAATTGCAATACAAATGCAAAACGGATTAATTGCAAAAGCGTCACTTTCTGCCGGCGGTGTTGCACCAATCCCGCTTTTTCTTAAATCAACCAGTAAGTTTCTAGAGGGAAAGAGTGTAGTCCCTTCAGTGATTAGTTATGCAGTTGAGCTTGCTAAGAAAGAAATTTCTCCAATATCCGATGCGCGCGGGTCAAAAGAATATAAGAGTTTGCTTCTGGGGCAATTAATAAAAGCCCACTTTGTAAAACTATTTCCGAACTTAGATTCTGCAGAGGTGATAGGATGAGAAGCTACGATTCAATTCAACATGTTAGAGGGGAATCTAAATTTGTTGATGATCTGACAGCACCCGAAGGTACATTGTTTGGATATCTATTCTACTCACCAATTGCACATGGAAAAATTTTACAGTTAGACTTTACAGAAGCAGCAAAAATTAACGGTGTATGCTGTGTTGTTTCTGCCAAGGATATACCCGGCGATAATCAAATAGGTGGAATAATTTTAGATGAAGAACTTTTTGCAAGTAAAGAAGTTCATTATACCGGTCAGCCAATTGCTCTGGTAGTAGCACGAGATCGGGTTACAGCGCACAAGGGTTCAAAAAAAATTAAAGCTGAGTATGAAAGATTAGAACCGGTATTCGATCCGCGCGAAGCATTTGAAAAAGGAAGTTTGATAATTCCTCCCAAAATATTTTCGCTTGGTGATGTAGATTCATCATGGCAGAATTGCGATTACATAATAAACGGCAAGGTGGATTCGGGTTCGCAGGAACATTTATACTTGGAAACGCAAGGTGCGCTCGCAATTCCTGCAGAAAGCGGCGGAGTAAAAATTATTTCGTCAACTCAAGGTCCAACCGCAGTTCAAAAAATAGCTGCACGTGTTCTTAATATTCCGATGAATAAAATAGAAGTTGATGTACCGCGTCTTGGCGGCGGATTTGGCGGCAAGGAAGATCAGGCAACTGCATGGGCTGTTATGGCTGCACTTGCTGCGCTAAAATTGAACAGACCGGTAAAAATTATTTTACCCAGACAGGAAGATATGCGGATGACCGGTAAACGTCACCCGTATTCATCCGATTATAAAATCGGTCTAACCAAAGAAGGAAAGATACTTGCTTATCAAACATGGTATTATCAGAATGCCGGCGCATCTGCAGATTTATCAACTGCAATTCTTGAAAGAACTTTATTCCACGCAACTAATAGTTACTTTATACCTAATGTTAAAGCAACCGCATATTGCTGCAGAACAAACCTTCCTCCATTTACTGCATTCCGTGGTTTCGGCGCTCCTCAGGCAATGTTTGTAATTGAATCGGCTATTCATAAAGCTGCCGAAGTAATGGGAGTTACTCCTTCTTATTTACAAAAGAAAAATTTGCTGAAAGAAGGCGACGAATTTCCCTACGGACAAAAAACAGAAAATTGCCGTGCTGAAAAATGCTTTATAGAGGCAGAAAGAAGATTTGATTTTCAATCTCAATTGGATCTGGTGAAAGAGTTTAACAATAGTAATAAGATTCACAAAAAGGGTATTGCTCTTATGCCCGTCTGCTTCGGTATTTCTTTTACTACAACATTTCTAAATCAGGCAAGTGCACTCGTTCATGTTTATACCGATGGAAGTGTTAGGATAAGTACCGCTGCTGTTGAAATGGGTCAGGGCGTAAATGCAAAGCTTATTTCAATTGCATCAAGAATATTTTCTATTAATCCTGATCGAATTAAAAT
>DYHC01000114.1 GCA_020724325.1 Melioribacter roseus | reverse complement strand
CTCAGCAATAAGATATCTTATAAAAATATAAAGTTGGTCTTAATGAAATAAATAATTTATTACAAATTTATCGAAAAGAAATTGGAATAAAGCCCGATAGAGAACTCATGGAAATCTGTTCTGCTTCTGTTTGGCTGAAAATTATAACGGTATCTGGAATACAAAGTAAACACATTTTGGATCTTGAATAATCCAACAGAAAATTCCGGACTTATTCCGTTGTACCCTTTTAAATCCGAGAAAAAATTTATACCAAGTGATAAAAATTCTATAGGTCTAATCTGAAAAATCTGTTTATAGCCAATCCTAAGAAAATTTTTCTTATCGGAATTAAATAAATATGAATATTCCGCTCCAATATAACCGAACGGATAGTTGTAACCACCAGAATAGAAAGAAAATACCGGGATCTCTTTAGATATTCCCAAAAAATTCTTCCCGTTCATTATAACCAATGCTGGAGAAGGTAAACCAAATATAATTCCTCCGAAACAACAGACTTGGAACAGTCCTAAATCTTTATCTTTATCAATCAGAATAATACCTGGAATTTCTACTTCGTAAAGCTGACTTCTCGATACAAACCCTTCTTTATTTTTAGCATAAATAAAATATTTTATTATAGGTGTGCCGAGCAGTTGTTCATCAAGTGTAATTTCAATCTTATGATTGTCATTAAGTTTACTTGAAACTACGAACTCATGCTCACCAGATAGTTGTATCTTTGCTGTGCAGCTATCGCTTGTAAAAAAAGATAGTACCAACTTATAAGGTTGTTCCGGAGTAATGTATGAATCGATAACAAAAATTTCTATTTGACCGTATGCTGCTGAATCAACCTGTGCTTTGGACGTTGTGAGCAGCAGAAGACTTAGTATTAAGAATTGTTTAAATGAATTCATTACTATTCCCAAAATACGTAGTCAAATTAATATTTTTTCTGCTAAGTCAGTAATTGATTGTTAATAAATCAGAAAACCTTATTGAGTACAAAACAGAGTAATTAATCTCTTAGCATTTTGCGTATATTTGCTATTGAAATTGTTCAATAATTTAACGGAGACAAGTTGAAAATTCTTATATCCAATGACGATGGAATTGATTCACCTGGAATTGCCGCATTAGCAAAAGAAATGAAGAAGTTAGGCGAAGTAACAGTAATTGCACCAAGAACAGAACAAAGTGCTGTTGGACATGCTATTACTATGAAAATTCCTCTTAGAATTACAGAATATTATAAAAATGGAGACTTTTTTGGATATGCAATTGATGGAACTCCTGCAGACTGTTTGAAGATTGGAATACGAAATATTTTGAAGACGCGTCCCGATATTGTATTATCAGGTATAAATAACGGTTCGAACACAGCAATTAATATAATTTATTCCGGAACTGTTTCTGCCGCTCGCGAAGCAGCAATTATGGATCTTCCGGCTATTTCTGTTTCGCAAACTAGTCATGATGCAAGAGATTTCTCTTACGCTGCAGAAATTGCTCTCAAACTTTCCAAGCAAGTCTTAGAAAACGGATTATCAAAAGGAACCTTATTAAATGTGAACGTTCCCAATTTACCTAAAGAAAAAATCGCAGGTATTCTATTGACTCAACAGGGTAAGTCTAAATGGGATGATGTTTATGAAGAAAGAATAGACCCGTATGGTAAAAAATATTACTGGCTAACTGGAAACTTAATTGAAACGGATAACGACCTGATTACAGATCAGCATGCAATTAAGAAAAATTACGTCTCTATTACTCCCGTTCATTTTGATTTGACCGATTATAAAATGTATAACGAAATGAAAGCCTGGGAACTTGAAAACCTTATGAAACTATAAAATGCTACATGAGGAAAATAGAAAATATCTATATCGCTTTATTAGCAAACCCTTTTTTTATTATTTTTGGTTCGCTGCTGCTAGTTTTTTTTACCTGGTATATTTATAAATATACAATTCCTCAAGTCAAACCATATTTGCGTTATCTTTTAATTACAATTCGTTCTTTTGTATTGGTCCTAATTTTATTTATCATGTTCGAACCGCAATTATCAATTAAACATTCTGAAACTATTCAAAAAGTCAATTACCTGTTTATAGATAACTCCGCTTCTCTGTCAATTAAAGATAGTACTATAAGAATAGAAAAATTAACTGCTTTTCAAAATGAATTTAACAGATTCGATAATGCGAATAAACGAATATATCTTTTCGGGATAAATCCGATCGCGTTAACTGAATCGACTAATCAGAAACTCAACTTTAGCGAGCCGCTTACCAATTTCTCTAAAATTTTTGATTTAGTAAAATCTGCTAAGAATGTCAGCACAATAACAATAATAAGCGATGGAATAATAACCGATGGTTATGAACCTATTTATGATGCAGAAAAACTTGGAATACCTGTATTTACAATTGGAATAGGCGACACTTCTCTTCAAAGGGATTTGTTGATTAAGGATATAATTTACAACCAAAATATTTATGCCGGGAAACCAACTGAACTTGAGATAATAATTTTCAATTCGGGATTTGAAGAGGAAACGATCAAACTTTCACTTTTCGAGGAAGATAAAATAATTCAGACCAAAGCCGAAAGACTTTCCTCAACCGGTATTAATAAAATCAAATTTGATTATACGCCTAATACCGATGGCGATAAAAGACTGCGAGTAACTGCAACCGCTTTACCGGATGAATCAAATACTATTAATAACTCCAAAACATTTTATATCAGCATTCTTAAAAGCAAGGTTAAAGTAGCTGTTGTAGCCGGAAGCCCTTCATCGGATCTTTCTGCTGTTCTAAATTCCATTTCGAATGACAAGAATTTAGATGTTAGCAAAATTATCCAAGTTGGTCCTGCCAAATTTTTGCATGGATTTAATCTTTCATCAATTGACAGCGCAGATGTTCTGTTGCTAATTGATTTTCCAAGACATAACACTCCCGTAGATGTGGTAAACAAAGCTTTTTCTGCTGTTCAAAATAATAAACCTTTCTTCTTGCAAGTTACTTCCAACACTGACCTCAGCAAACTAAAAAGAATTGAATCACATCTTCCGTTTAATATTACAGATATAAATAGTGAGAGCATTTTAGTACAGCCAGAAATTGTAACAGAAAATTTCAATTCTATTTTCTCAAGTTTATCTGCACGGCAAAATAACTGGTTATCACTGCCTCCTTTAACTCAAAATAATTCCGAATTAATTCCTAAGACTGAAAGCGCTGTTCTGTTAAAATCGATCGTAAAAAATATTCCTATTAGTTCACCTCTTATGGTTTCGAGAAATATCGGACGGCAAAGATCGATAGCTCTGTTAGCAGAAGATTTATGGAGATGGCAGCTTTCTAATTCCGAAAAGAATATCCTCTTCTTTTCATATTTTGTAAATGATATAATTAAGTGGCTTAATATTACCGATAGTAAAAAACAGTTTACTATTAAGTCCAACAAAAAAATTTACAGCGTTGGTGAAGCCTTAGAGTTCGTTGCTGAACTATACGACCAGACATTTACGCCGATTGGTTCAGCAGAAATAACGCTAAATATCAAAAAAGGGGAAACAAGTTACGAGTTACTACTTGATAAGATTCGTGATGGAATCTTTAGCAGTAATATCAACATAAGAGAAACAGGTGATTATTCCTTTATTGCCGCTGCCAATTTTGATGGTGTTTCGTTAAAGAGTGATGTTGGCAGGTTCAGCATTGTTTCTGGCTCAATTGAAAAATTAGACACAAGAATGAATACAAATTTTCTAAAGCAATTAGCTCTTATATCTGGGGGTAAATATTTCTCAATTGCTGATTATGACTTACTTGATGAAGAAATCAATAAGATAAATTCGATGGAGAATAGAACCCAAAATGTATCTACGGAAATTCAACTCTGGTCTAATGAGTGGACAATTGCATTAATAATTTTTTTATTTGCTTTCGAATGGTCTATTAGAAAGCGATTAGGCATGATATAAAAAAAGAGGACTTAAATGGCATTCATTGATTTTACAGATTCTGAAAAAGTAAATGTGCAGAAGATTGATAATCAGCATCAAAGTATGTTAAAGATTATCAATAGGATTCATGCCCGTATAACACAAAGCAAGAGTTATGACTGCCTAAAGGAATTTAGCGATTTGCTCAGAGAAGTTGAAAATCATTTTGAAACTGAAGAAAGATACATGAAAGAGAATCGGTTCCCGGGATATTATTCTCATAAGCTGGAACACGATCGGTTTTTTAATCAGATGGTTAATATCTTCGAAAAAATGAATTCGGGTAGTTTTAGTATTACCGAGGACCAGTTAAACAGTTTTAAGCGCTGGTTTTATAACCATCTAGAATTGAGCGATAAAAAATGCGGAGCTTTTTTAAATTCCATAGGGATTACCTGATAAGTGGCGAACAGGTTAAATCAACTATTAGATTTTTTCCTGCCCAGGTTTTGTTTTTCATGTAATTCAAAACTTAATAATGATCAAAGTAATCTATGTAATACTTGTTTTGGCGAAATTCATCAAGCAGATCAAATACGATTACAGCATGAGTTCATAAGAAAATTTGCAGATGAAAATATTATTTCCGGATTTACTTCTGCATTTGTTTTCGAAAAAGATAAAGCGCTTCAGCATTTAATTCATGCTCTTAAGTATAATGAAAACTTTAGGATTGGAATCTATTTAGGGAAAAAAGCTGCTCAATTGTGTAAGGACACTATTATGCGATGGAACGCAGATTATTTAATTCCGATACCTTTGCATCATCTTAAGAAAGCAGAGAGAGGTTATAACCAATCATTTTATATTGCAAAAGGAATTGGCTCTGTTCTAAAAATAAAAATAAATCACAATTCTCTTAAGAGAATTAGATATACTGGAACACAGACAGAACTTTCGCTTACGGAAAGAAGAGATAATATTAAAGATGCGTTTAAGATCATAAATGCCAAATCAATAAAGAGTAAGAATATTATACTTGTAGATGATGTAATTACAACAGGAGCTACAATTCTTGAGTGCAGTAAGATATTATTGATGAATGGAGCAGCTAAAATATTTGCTCTTTCTGTAGCAATTGCAGATTAAATGTAATTCAATCTGGAGAATCAGCTTTGATTCTTAAATCAATTAGGCGCCGGCATTTCTTAACAGCCCTTTAGTAAAAGTATGTAGCTACATTTTATTAGGTGCATTAACACCAAGTATAGTTAATCCGTTCTTGATAACCCACTGAGCTGCAGAAATCAATGCAATTCTAGCTTCGGCAAGATTTTTTTCACTTCCAATTATTCTGCATACAGTATAGAATTTGTGAAATAGAGCCGCAAGCTCTTCTAAATAGTTGGTTATCTTATGCGGTTCAAAATTTTCTGAGCTAAATAAAACTTCTTCAGGAAATTCGTATAGTTTTTTCAATAAATTCTGCTCTTCCGGTAACGTTAATAAATTAAGATTATCCAAAGAGCTTTTTAGATTTTCTTCTTCTGCCATTCTTAGAATAGATGCAATCCGCGCATGAGCATACTGCAAATAAAAAACAGGGTTTTCATCAGATTGTTTTTTTGCTAGGTCCAGATCAAAGTTAAGATGGCTGCTCATACTACGCATTATGAAAAAGTATCGTACTACGTCGCTGCCTACTTCATCAATTAATTCATCCAATGTTATATAATTTGCTTTGCGTGTAGACATCTTAACAATTTCCCCTTTTTGCATAATAGTAACAAATTGATGAATAAGAACTATTACTTTATTCGAATCAAATCCTAACGCATTCAATCCGGCAAGGACATCGGGATAAGTAGCATTATGATCGGCTCCAAACAGATCCACCATCAAATCGTATCCACGTTCAAACTTTGTGATATGATATGCTATATCGGGTAAACGGTATGTCGGTTCACCGGTTGATTTTACAATAACCTTATCTGCTTCATTTCCCAGTTCGGATAATTTAAGCCATGTAGCACCATCTTTTTCGTAAGAGAGATTTCTTGATTTAATTATTTCCAACAAAGATTGGATTTTACCATCCTCATATAGAGTATGTTCATTATAGTATTGATTGAATTTTATGCCAAGTTTGGACAGGGTTTTATTAATATCTGAAAATATCTCCTTCTCAGCAGATTGTTTGAATTTACTCTCGGCATCTTCATTAATAAGTGATTCCCCGTATTCATTATAAAGCGATTCTGCAATTTCTTTAATATATTCCCCCTGGTAGTAATCATCTGGGAATTCAACTTTGTTTTTAAGTAATTCTAAGTACCTTAATCTAACAGAATCACCAAGAATGCGCATCTGACGCCCGGCATTGTTAAAGTAATATTCACGTTCAACATCATATCCAATCCATTCAAGCATATTTGAAACAGTATCACCAATTACGGCATTTCTGCCATGTCCAACAGTTAATGGTCCGGTTGGATTTGCAGAAACAAATTCAACCATTGCTTTTTTACCAGAGTATTTTTCTGATTTACCGAAGTTCTCTTTTTGATCTAGTACTACATTTATTATTTCTGTTGTAGCTGAATTATTAAAATAAAAATTTATAAATTAGATAAAATAAAAGTGTTAATTATTTTATCTTTTCTAAGATACTAAA
>DYHC01000113.1 GCA_020724325.1 Melioribacter roseus | reverse complement strand
TTTGTATTGTGGCAGTCCGTAGTTTGAACAAACTATTATCAATGGTTTGTAAGTCTGCCTGTTGCAGTAGTTCACAAACGCCAGACCGCTTTGATCCGGCAATTGGATATCGAGAAGAACAAGATCAATCTTAATACTATTCATAATTCTTTTTGCCTCTTTAACTGTACTTGCCTCAAAAACTAAGTTGAATATTTTCTCAAGTCCCAAGTATCTAATCAGTGTTTCTCGAACACTATCCGAACCATCTACTATTAGAATTATCATTATTATTTTTTGTGTTATTTTCTGCTACTAAATTAACTGCGGGCGGTTAACTTGTATGCAGTCCTTTGTGTAAAAATAGTGTGGTCGTTTTTACTACAAGAAAAAGACGAGAAGGGTTGATTAAACGCTCTATTTGTAGGATGAATTTAACTCTGGCAGTCAATTTAGATTAGTATTTTTCGATTAAATCGTTATCTATTGCATAACGAATTAATTCAGCGGTGGATTTTAGATTAAGTTTTTCCTGAATACGGGTTTTGTATGATGCGATTGTATTTACGCTTAAACATAGCGATTCTGCTATTTCTATTATTTTGTTCCCTTTAGCTAAAAGTCTTAACACCTCAAATTCTCTATTCGATAAAATTTCGTGTGCGGACTCTCCCACAGATCGATTGGGGCGGAAAATCAGGTCTTCTATGATTTCGGGTTTTAGATATTTTCCTCCGCGCTCAATTTTTCTTATTGCATTTATTATTTCACCCGGTTTTGAACTTTTACTCAAATATCCATCGGCGCCCATATTTATTGCTCTCCTGGCAAATTTTCCTTCAGGGTAGATGCTGAAGATCAATACTTTAATATCAGGGTAACGGAGTTTTAGGTCTTTGACAAAATCGAGTCCGCTTTTATCTGGCAGAGAGATATCAAGCATCAATAAGTCAATCTTTTTTTCTTCAAGTATTTTTTCAAGCTCTCCAATAGTTGATGCTTCAGCTATTATTTGTAAGTCGCTTTGTTTGGTTAAAACTTTTTTTAGACCTTCCCTTATAATATCGTGGTCATCGGTTATTGCGATGTTCACCTTTACTCCTTTTTTAATGTTGTCGATCGATCGGAATTAAAAGAACAATTTTTGTTCCTTTTTGCGGAACGCTGTCAATTACCAATTTGCCGCCAAGGAAAATAGCTCTCTCTTTCATTCCTAATATACCCATAGAATCTGTTCGGGTCTGCTGATCCGGAGCTATTCCCATACCGTTATCGGAAATTATAATCTTAAGATTATTTTCGTGCCGCAATATTTTTACATTAATTATTGTAGCTTCGGCATGCCGCACAACATTTGTTAATGCTTCCTGGATTATTCGGAAGAGTGCAACATTTTTTTCATCCTTGAGGTTGATCGATTCAATCACTGATTCAAAATCGCATTTAACATTGCTTATCCTCTCAATTTCTCTGCAATATTCCTGAACCGCCGGTATTAGTCCAAGATGATCGAGGACGTATGAACGCAAGCTTCCGGAAATATCTCTAACAATTTGAATTCCCTTGTTAACAAACTCTTGTACAGAATGGAGTTCGTTAAGTATCTCTTCCACGCTGGGTTTGTTATCAAGTTCAAAGAGTTCAGTCAAAAGGGAGATATTTAAATTAATTCCTGTAAAAAGCTGTCCCAGTTCATCATGGACTTCTCTTGCAATGCGCTGCCGCTCGGCTTCGCGTGCATATTGTATTTGTGCAGCAAGTTTTCTTAACCCGGCTTCAGAATTACGCAGCTGAGTTTCGGCGATGTGTAATTTTTCGTAGTTGAGGGATTTTGTAATTGCGATGGAAGCATTCTTGGCTACGGCGCGCAGCAAATTACTATCGTCGCTGTTGAAATTGTTTGTTCTCTTATTGTGAATTTCAAAAAAGCCAATCAATTCACCATCCGTTCCGAACAGCGGAGTTGAAAGCAGCTGTTTAACTCCGTATTTGTTTATAAGCTCTTTATCAAAAGAAGTTTCACTTTCCGGATCATTGGAAATATAACTGTTCCTTGTTAATAAAAATTTTTGTATTACTTGATCAACGGGAGTATATACTTTTTCTAAGTATTCCCAGTGGTCGTTGTTATAGTATCTCTTGGTATTGTAGGTTTCTTCGCTTTTTATGCACGCAAAACCGCTTGCAGCATCGGTTAATTGGATACTTTCCGTAACTAATGAATCCAATATTTGGTCTATTTCCAGCGAAGAGTAGAGTTTTTCTATAATTCTTAGAAGGGTATTTATAGTCTCTTCATATTTAATTCTATCGTTGATATCATAGCATGAACCGAGGTAGCCGGCGAACTCTCCTTTGAAATCGTAGTACGGCATACCAAAATCAACAAACCACCGGTATTCACCCTTTGCATTCTTTAAGCGGAATTCAAGCTTAAATTCTTTCCGTTGCTGAAAGGCGGCATAGTATTCGTTTACAATTTTATTTTGATCTTCCGGATGTATGCCAGATATCCAGCCGTCATTCAATTCAAGCTCATAAGTTCTTCCGGTAAAATTGAGCCACGCTTTGTTAAAGTAATTGAACTTTCCATCCAATCCCGAACGCCAAACCGGGTTAGGAAAATCGTCAAGTAGTTTCAGGTAAAAATCTCTGGAGTTTCTAATTGCCTCTTCATCTTTCTTTTTCTCTGTTAAGTCCCGCGTAATATTTAAAAATCCATAAACTTTGCCGTGCTCATCTTTGAGTGGTGTAATAACCGAGTTAGCCCAGAAGGGAGTTCCATCTTTTTTTACTCTCCATCCTTCATTCTCCACGCCTTCTTTCTCGATTGCTTCCTTTAGATTTACTGCCGGGTAGTTTTTAAGTTTTTCATCATTTGGATAGAATACTGAATAATGTTTGCCAATAATCTCCATTGATGTATAACCTTCTATTTTTTCAGCACCATCGTTCCACGAAATTATATTTCCATCTGCATTCAATATAAAAATTGCCATATCCTTCACGCCGTTAACAAGGGACTCAAAACGTTTTTCCATTTTGAATTTTTCAGTTTCTGCAGAATAGATTTTCCTATAATTCGTAACAATGCTTTTGCGCCAGATAAAAATGAGGACGAAAGCAAATAGTAAGTCCGCTGATATTAAAGTCAAAAATACAATTCTGGCAAGCGTAGTTACCGGTTCATAGAACTCCGATTTATCTATTTTCGTAAATAGGTACCATACAGTAGAGGGAATTTTTTGAATAACAGCAATTACGCCATCATCTTTATAATCAATTCCCTCGGCAAATCCTCTTCTGCCTTCAATCATTTTTGTTTCGAGGAGAGCTTTCTTGGTACTTACTAAACCGGAATCGCGGATTATATCGGCAAACCTGGGAGTGTTTAGATAAATTACACCATCACCAAAAGGTTTTAATAGCAGAGATTCAGTGGTTGGCGATTCATTAATATTGTATCCTAAAACGGGCTCGAAATATCTTTTTGCCTTAAGCATTAAAATTAATACACTGCCGTTTTCCAGACGAGATTGATCTTTTAGCGGAACGTAGAATTTTATTTCTTCCGGCGCCGAGGTTTTTTCATGTGTGTCTGAAAATTGAACCATATCTGATTCTAAAGCGGTCTTACACAAGAGCGAATCAATCTGTGAAATATTCTTTTGGCTGTTTGATAGACTGTAAACGAAATTTTTGTTATAAAGCATAATATCATCGTAGCCATAATAACTTTTTACCAAACGGAGCCAGCCTTCAATTTCTGCCGGAAAATTTTCTGACGTGCGCACGTTTCTTAAAACAGCGGCGTTTAAGGGCGAACTAACCCTGAGAATTTCGAGATCTATGTATTTTTCTTTCAGCCAGTCTTCAATCTGCTGCAATCTGAATTTTGCTATCGATCCTAAATGTGCGAATCGATCATTTACAATTTTTTCCTTCTGAACACCATAGTAGTAAAGCCCAACAATCAATAACAGAGCTGTAATAGATATGTAGAGTATTAGTAATGTTAAAAAGGGCTTGTTAAGAAGTTTGTTGAAATGTTTTTTGTCCAGGTTTTTCACTTATATAAACAATATAATAAAACGGGATTGTAAGTCACAAACAATTATGATTACCAGCACACAACAACTCCTTAATAATAATGGTAGTATGTTTTAATTGTGGGTATGAGCAAGCGAAGACAAAACCGGCGCAATCAACATAGCAATATGTTGGAAACGATAAAAACTATTACTTGACAAACAAGTTTCCGTTTCGTATGTTGGAAACCAAGAATACCAAATTAGTTTCTGAAAGGATTTATGAAAGAGAAGAATAAAATTATTGAGCTTGGGGAAGAAAAATTTTTCAGGGAAGGGTTTTATAAAACAACCATGGACGATATAGCCGCCGAATTAAAAATGAGTAAAAAAACTATCTATAAGTTTTTCCCTTCAAAGGAGGTGCTTATTGCGGCTATTGCTAAACACTTTATGAATACAATGAAAGGCAAAATAGTTCCGGTCTTAGGCAGCGATAAAAATGCAATTGAAAAACTTGAAGACCTGGTAAAAATACTTGCAAAAACATCTATTAGAATCAGTCCCAAAATGTTTGAAGAAATGGAGAGGCACTTTCCATTACTGTGGAACGAGATTGATAAGTTCAGAACCGAGATGATGTTTGGAAATATTACAAAAGTAATCGATCAGGGTAAAAAAGAAGGCTTGTTTCTTGAATATCCTACACCGATTGTAATGAATATGCTGGTTGCTTCAGTAAGATCGGTTGTCAATCCGGAGTTTATTCTAAATAATAACTTCTCAATTGCTGAAGCAGCAGTAACAGCCTTTAAAATTATGATTGGAGGAATTCTAACCGAGAAAGGGAAAAAATTTTTAGCAATAAATAAAAGGATGAAAAATGAAAACAATTAAAATCATTTCTTCGCTGATTTTATTAGTAACATTATCTGCTTGCAGCGGTAATGATGGTAATAACACACTTGAAGCTACCGGAACCATAGAATCTACCAACATAACCATAAGTTCAAAAAATATGGGTGAGATAAAAACAATTTTAGTTGACGAAGGGAAAAAAGTTAATCCGGGCGATACAATTCTTGTGATTGATAATGAATCACTTCTCTATCAACTAGAACAAGCTGTGGCGGCAGAGGAAATTTCAAACGCACAATTAAGTTTGATGCTCAAAGGTGCCCGTAAAGAAGATGTTAAACAAGCCGAAGAAGCAAAAAAGCAATCAGAAACAAACTTTCAACTTTCGAAAGCAGACTTTGAAAGATATCAGAAACTTTGGGAAAGTAAATCGATTACACAAAAACAATTTGAAGAGATGTCAGCACGATATCAAATTGCAACTGCTCAGCTTGTTTCTGCAACCGAAAATTATGAAAAAGTAAAAAAAATATTCAGACCTGAAGAAATCGAGCAAGCTAAAGCAAATCTGAAAAAATCGAAAGCGGCGGTTAAACAATTAAAAAAGAACATTCGCGATAGTTACGTCGTTTCACCTATTGACGGTATTGTAGTTAAACAATTTGTAGAAATTGGCGAAACCGTCTCTCCAATGTCTTCGCTAGTTAAAATATCAAATTTATCTACTGTTAACATGGTGATATATGTTTCCGAAGTAGAGCTTGGTAAAATTAAATTAGGTCAAACCGCCGAAATAACAATCGATACTTACCCTAAAAATAAATATACCGGTAAAGTAATTTTCATTTCTCCTGAAGCTGAATTCACACCAAAAAATATCCAAACAAAAGATGAAAGAACAAAATTAGTCTTTGCTGTAAAGATAGAAATTCCGAATAATAATTTTGATTTAAAGCCCGGCATGCCAGCAGATGCAAAAGTTATTTTATAAAGGATGATTAATAGAATGAATACTGTAATAAATATAAACGATCTTCATAAAAGCTATGGGGAAGTATCAGCCGTTAATGGCGTTAGTTACTCAGTAGGTAAAGGTGAAATGTTCGGTTTAGTTGGACCTGATGGAGCCGGAAAAACAACAACAATCAGAATGTTGGTAGGATTATTAAATCCAGACTTCGGAACTGCAGAGGTCCTAGGATATAATTTATTAACTCAAAAAAATTTAATAAAAGATGAGATCGGCTATCTCTCACAGAAATTTTCTTTGTACGGTGACCTCACAATTGATGAAAATATAGAATTCTTTGCAGATATCCACGGAGTTGAGAATTTTCAAAAAAGAAGGGATGAGTTACTTGAATTTACACGACTTACTCCCTTCAGGGACCGGCTTGCTGATAAATTATCAGGTGGAATGAAACAAAAATTGGCGCTCGCATGCACGCTTATTCACAAACCACAAATAATTTTCCTCGACGAGCCAACAACGGGTGTTGACCCAGTTTCTAGAAGAGATTTTTGGAAAATTCTTTCGAACCTTTTGAAAGAAGGAATCACAATTTTTATGTCGACTCCGTATTTGGATGAAGCAGAAAGGTGCAATAGAGTTGCTCTTATGGATAAAGGGAAAATAATAAGCTGCGATACTCCGAAGAATGTAAAGGATTCTTTGAATATGCAGATACTCGAGATCGTTTGTATTCCAACAAGAAAAGCATACCAGGTTATTCGTACAAATACTAACTACGAAGTT
>DYHC01000112.1 GCA_020724325.1 Melioribacter roseus | reverse complement strand
CTGGTTGTGATTTGCTTTCAAAATGTTTTTTGACAATCTTAATACCAACTCGGAAGTCTAGCCCACGCCGAAGCGCCGGTTGTGATTTGCTTTCAAAATGTTTTTTGACAATCTTAATACCAACGTAGGGAGGTTAAGATTGTTAAAATTAAATAGCTTACGGCGGTTTTAGGATTGAAAAAATGAAAAGCCCCTTTTACGGGGCTTTTATTTTTACCAGAAAAATATTTAAAACAATTCAAGTTGATGAGGTTCAATGAACCCGTCCTCCTTCTTCTTTCCGTAAAAAATTTCCATCATGCCGAATTGTTTATCTGTTATGGTAAGAATTCCAACGTGCCCTTTTTCGGGCAGTAATTCTTTTACACGCTTTACATGAACGTTCTTGTTTTCGCGGCTTGAGCAGTGGCGCACATAAATTGAAAACTGGAACATCGAAAAGCCGTCTTTTAGCAGTTCTTTTCTAAAGCGTGTGTACGCTTTTTTCTCCTTCGGAGTTTCCGTCGGAAGGTCGAATAATACCAATATCCACATTATTCTATACTCGTTGAATCTCATAATTTTAGAAGAATCTCCACGCTGATATGCGTTATTTATTAACACCTCGATTTATCGAAGTGGGTTAGGGCAAATACTAATACTAAACCAATACTAACTGTTTTGACAGTTTATCATTAATCGGCAAGATATTTCATCCCATATACCTTGATAAACGCTTCATATTCTTCAAGGAAGCTCTTGGTTCTATGATGTTCTTCCTGTCCTTCAATATATTTTACAACTTTATCAAGAGCCGATTCCGGAACAGATAATGCAGCATAACCTCTTCCCCAATTGAATTTAGCAGCAAAATATTTTTTGTTGTTTATCCAATGAGATGAACTACCTTTTAGCAAATGCATAACTTCTTCAATCGATAGGTTTGTCGGCAGGTCGATTATTGCATGAACATGTTCACTGTTTACGTAATTCTTTTTCATTATATTTTTTTTGATGTAGAATATTCATAAAGATATTCTGAAACTTCTTTTCTTGTTTCTCTTGTGGCAATAAGCGGTTCCCTGTTAAGTGTTCCCCAAATTAAATGAAGCCAGCATTTTGAATAAGAGTGCAGGGACATTGCTACCTCCTTTTTTGTTAAACCGTTAAAACGGTTTGTGTGCTTATTTATTTGCGTGTCTTCACCGGAATAAATTCCGGTGTTAATATATTCGGGATTATTAACACCTTATTTATCTTGGTATATACAACAAAAACAGGTACGCATCCAACCGATATAATTGTTTATGCTATTTCCGGGTAAGTAATCTTTCTTGCCGTCCCTTCAAAGCATTTTGCCAACGATGCGGTTGTTCGCTGCATTCCTACCATAAGCGGACTTCTTTCGCCCGCAATTATTATTTCTTCTGTACCGATTTGCAATAACTGCTTTTTTATAGATGGAGTTAATTCGTAAAAATCTTCGCCGTTGTAAACCATTTGGAAAACTATCCTGTCAACATAGGGGCGGTATGGTTCCATAATATCGTCCGCAAGACAGTATGCGTTGTACTTGTTTGCATGATGTATTCCTAACGTTGGCAGCAAGCCGGAACCAACAAGTCCCCGCGCTGTTATTGCTCTTAATATCGCATATCCGTAGTTGAATAAATTGTTAGGCGGTTCACCGTTTCTATCCCGTATAAAACCTTCTATAATCGGGAAAAAGTTTTTCCAGTAATAAGCCGCGGCGCGTCCTTCGTAGTTATCCGGGTCGCCGGAACGGACCTTTTTTGCCCATGTTATCATGTTGTTGATAGGAACGTTTCTTTCTCTAAGTATAGCCGCTTGATTCCTTATCTTGGCGGTGATTGTCTGCTGCCATAATTGTTTTCTAAGCGGTTCGGAAGAATTGATCTGTGCTCTAAACTTTTCATTCTGCTCTGTATTTCCGGCAAGCGGTAAAAACAATCCGTTGGGCATATGTGTATTTGAACAAGTTACAACAGCTGCGTTGTTATCGAGAAGGGAAGAAAGTGCGCCGTGCGTTATTGTAATCTGACCGTTATCCAATATTACAATTCCTATGTCTTCAATTGGTATTGTATTTAATATGTCTTTGGTAATATCCTTCCGCTTTTCTAACCATCCTTCTTTTTTCTCTGCAACTTTATTCGAATCGGTTTTTTCAGTATCCAATACTTTCCCTTGATCATGCTCATAATCTTGTTCTTTACTTTTCACAACAAGCTGCTCGTTCTTTTTTGAAAGGTATGCAGGGTTGCCGAAATATAGTGTTCGTTTTATCATGATTGATACTCTTTTTTAAAATCGTTGAAACGATTATTTGTTTGTTTTTGCATTTACCCCGGTCCATAGATTGATCTATGGGCTGGGAATCATTAATCATTCATTTACTGTTTGTAACAATTTCTCCCAAATAATTTATCATTACTTTTTGTGGAGATAATGATTCCAGCGCTCCCAAACTTTGAATAAGATAGAATCTTTTACTTTGCTTAGTGTTATCATCATCCTCAAGTTTTGTTTCAAGGTGATGTCTAAAAACAATATTTAATTGTTTGCCTATCACAGCTAACTTTTGCACCCGGTACAAATAATTACTTATGAAAGGATAATCATTTCTTGATATTGCTTCTTCAAATGCTTCCTTGTTTATTCCAAGCAAAAACATTTCGTTTTGCTGGAAGCTTTCAAGGAATGTCCATTTGCCATCGGGAAGTTTTTCAAGGAAACTATCCGGATATTTTTCTTCATCTTCTTCTGCAAGGATCATATCAATTACTTCTGCCGGATTTTTAATAATAATAGGCAAACCGTATTTCTTTCTTTCAACGGCATGCCAGAAAGAGCATATATTTAATTGCTTGTTGCCTTCTTCATCAATATATATTGCAAGGTGATGATTGTTGCCCGGCTTAACAAAACCAATTTCATTACCTGCTTCATCTTTCTTTACGGCTTCTACTTTAGAAAGCCCCGTCAAACATCTTACACTTTTAATTGGAATTCTTTTTTCTTCATTATACCATAGCGGATTGTTTTCTAAATCTTTAAAAGCTTCTCTCGTTTTAACATATTTACCATCTTTATCAAATAATCTATTCTTAATTTTTTCTTGAACAGCATTATCTATTACAGATCGTAGAACTTTTATAGCTTTTTCTTCATTTTCTTTCCCATCAAACAACATTCCTTGTCCAGCACCTAATGGGTATTTGATAATTACTTCTTCGCTAAAACAAGTGGCATATTTCAGCTCAACCGTTTTTTCTTTATCAAGATAAATCGGATTTTTCTTTAGAGAAGCAAGTGCGCTTTTAGGGTCGTTATCATGTTTATGAAGTCTTTCTTCAACAAGAGTTTTAATGTATGGCTTAAATATCAAGTGCGGATTTTCGAAAAGATATTTCACGGGCTTTTCCCTATCAATGACTTTTATTTTACCATAAACACTTTCCTCACTTAGCGCACCTCTTGGAATAATTATTCCTGTTTGAACTACGGTTTTCCTACCGTCTTTTTTTATCTTCCTTTTTCCAATTGAAGCAACTTTTTTCCCCGCTTTGAATGAGACCAAAATTTTTTCTACTTCTTTTTCAACCTCTTTAGTTGTAAAACGTTTTTTGGAATAGATGTAGTTTTCCAATAAATTTTTGTTTTTATCAAATTCGTGCTCGGCTTCTTCTATTTCTCTTAACATATTATTCCGTACTTTACTACTATTTAGTGTGTTAAAGCGCTGAATATATCCTTGTTTTGTACAAGCAATTGTTAACGCATCAACAGCATGATGCCGGTGATCGTCACGCTTTGTCCATCCTTTAATAATTTCTTTTTTGTATTTGCTGCCGTTCTGATTTATCTCGATTATTTCCGTTAAACCAAGTTCGCGGTATTTTGGCAGCTGTAAGTTCATTAATACTTCATCCCATCCCCAAATATGTCGTAGTTCAGAAGTAACATTACCGCTTGTTGCCCAAACATTGTGGCAGATACTTTGAAGTATTTCCCGCGCCTTTCTGGATATATATTGTGTCTGACGCAACTGCCTGTCGATGAAATCTGTTGGAATTTTATCTCCCGGCATAAGGAGCTTATCTCTCTTTGTTTTGCCTATTATATGATTCTTGTAAAGCGTATTAATCCGTTCGACGTAATCCTCAAGTTCCGAATCCGATTTTGAACGCATGAAATCGTATGCCGTTTGGTCCTTTTTGTTCGAGTTGCATTTTTTATGCGCCAGTGTTTTAGTGCTTTGCGAATCATCGAACAATCTTGATCTTGGTATAATGTGTTCCACCTCAACTTCTTCACCGAGTATTGCCGATGTGAACGAAATCGGTTGCCCACAGTATATACAAATAGCATTTTGTTTTTTCTCTTCATTACTGATTTCGTGGTATAGCCGCCACTTGATAATATTATTTCTTGTCGCTCTTAAACCGTATTCAGCTAATTCTTTTTCAATCGTTTTATTTTCACGCGCACGTTCGTTCATACTTTTATATGCATCGTTTCTTTCGTCCTTACTTTGCTTTAATTCCCGTGCAAGTTCAATTCTTATTTCATCGGGCTTTCCATATTTATCAATTGCAGCATTCACAACGTTTACCATCTGATTAAGAATTTTTTCAACAACGGGCTGCCGCAAACTATTTTTCTCTATCGGTTTTAATTTATCGAGCAATCTCCTTTCGTAATTTTCTTGTTTTGTTAAGGAAGAAGAATGATTGTATCCGGCATACGAGCAAGCATCGGCGTATTTGTCACCTTCCATTAAATATGGGATGATTTTTCTCATTGCCCTATGGGATTTGTTTCCGAACCCTTGTTTGGTAAAATCGAGTGATGATAATTTTATCGCGGTTTCTTCTGATATGCCAAACTTTTTTATCAATGCATTTTTGCATTCATCTTTTTCGTTTATTGAATAGACAGAATGCCATAATTTGTAGAAGGGTTCTGTTTCAACTTCCGGTGTAATTAGTTTTTTCTTTTTTGAACCGATCACTTCGCCGGTACTTTTATCAACAAGGTATCCTTCTTCATCATATTCTTTAATAATCATCTCGAAGCCAAAAAGATTTTTGTAACTCTCCGTATTGTTAAAGCAATTCATGATTGCAACTTTTGTTTTATTACCTTGAAGCCCGTTTACCAATTGTTTGTTGCCATAAACATCATCCTTCTTTAATCCGAGAATTTTTAATAATTCGGTGTAACTGAGTTTTTCATTGTTATTCATGTATTCGAATATTTCTTGTTTCTTACCCAATGCGATTTCCAGATATTCTCCAGTTTTTCTTCTTAACGAAATGTTGTTAATGGTTTCCCAAATTTTGCATACTTGGAATAATGGGGAACTTTTAGGTGCAACTTTTGGCCCGACAAAAAGTTCTTTCTCTTTTCCGTTTGTATTAATCTTTGTCCAGAACCCTTCGAATTCACAAACAGATACTAGACTTTTTTGGGATTTTAATTTTCTTTGATAGTAAATAATCTCGTCCCTTATCTTTTCTATTAGTTTATCTGTAATTAATTCGGGATAAAATTTTTGTTGATTCCTCATTATTAAATTGAATTCTTCCACATATCCTTCACGCGGAAAGACTTGTTCTTTGATTCTGTAAAATTGATTGTTGCACAACTCCCTATAAAATTTTTGTCCTATCGTTAATTTGCTTTCTTTTAGTTTTTCATATCTACTTTTTACTTCTTCCACATATTCTGTATCCTTTTTATCGAGGTTTGCCTCGCTTCTGCTGCTTTTATAACCCCTTTTTTGATTAAGATGAAGTAGAATTCTGCCAACCTCTTTAAGCGATAATTTGTTATTGACTGCGTCGTTTCTAATTTTCCATAGTTCAAGTTTAGGAAGCTTTCTCAAATCTAAATCTGGAAGCATATTCTTTTGTTTTAAGACTTCAATTAGATTCTGTCTTCTCAATTGATAACGGTCATAACCTTTTCTTTGAGTTCGTTTAAGAGTTCTCTTTTGGTTTTTAGATATTGCATTACCTTTTGTGAATTCATCTTTATCGTCTGTTGTTAAAGGAATAATTCTGCTTCCCATGCCGAGTATTTGTTTCTCTTCTTCACCAACTAATGCCCAGCCGATTGAAGAAACTCCAAGATCAATTCCCAATACTTTTTTCATAGTAACCTCTTTTGTTTTTGTATCAAATTTTTTATGTTATAACCAGCATTTTGAAGCAAATCACAATAAGGATTATTGCGTTGTGAAAACATTTACAGTAGTCCCGATGAACTTCATCGGGATTGCTGTTTTAAATCAATCTATATTTTCTTTTTACTACCATAGCATTCCCGAAGAATTCTGTAGAACGCAGTATAATAAAAAACGATACTTCAATCTTGCTTATTTAGATTTAAATTGCAACAAAAATCTTCGTTTAAAAACTCTTCTTCATATTCCAGATACTGCATAATCATGCAGGTCGGTGCATTTTTTTATCCCCTATCCTAAAAAAACTACACATCTGTGCTGTTGAGAAAAAGTTCTTCAATTCATAGTTAGAACTTAGAATTAAACACATTATTGTTAGACCGGGTTATGAGGGGAAATCCAGTTACTGAAATTAAAACCTAATAAAAAATTGGAGGGACAAATGGAAGACAGGTTAGAAAAGAATCCTCTTTACGAATTAATTCCAGATGATGTTTACTTTCTCTTAACCAGCCGTGGTTTAATCAATGAAAAAACTGTTCGCGACTATATTATCAGAAAGAAATTTAAAACACACCGT
>DYHC01000111.1 GCA_020724325.1 Melioribacter roseus | reverse complement strand
AACAACCTTGAAGGTCTTCAGGAATTAATAAACAACGCTTGACCTTCAAGGTTTATGTTCGACTCTCGCTGTCCATCAACGGCGGGATCGAAATGACAGTACGCTTTCTACTCTGTCATTTTCGTGGCTTAACAACCTTGAAGGTCATGCGAAATTAATTAACAACTCTTGACCTTCAAGGTTTAGGTTTGACCTCTCACGACAAATCAAGATTGTAATGACAAGCGATATCTTTCAGAGGTTACTAAATGGTTAATAATGGAAACTAACCGCGCGGAGAACTGAACCTATTACAATTACATATTTACTCTTGAGAGATTTTTCCAATCACATTTTATTTGAACCAACAATGTTAACGCTCACTTCAATATTATCTGCAACTTTATTCCCTATAATTTGATTATTAACACCAAAGTCCGATAATTTGATGTTGAATTTTGCTCTAACACCAAGCAAGTCTCCGGGGGTTCGTTTTTGTGTTTGTTCGGTTTCGTCAAGGTATGTTGCTTCTGCATCTGCAATAACTTCTTTTGTTACGCCGTGCATCGAAAAATTTCCTGCAATCTTAAACTCAAGTTTATTATTGGCGGCTTGCATTACATTCATTACTTCTTTAATTGTATAGACAATATCAGGATATTTTTCTGCATTAAGCCAATTAGCTCCTTTCAAGTGCTGGTTTCTTAAATCAATTCCGGTATTCATAGAAGCTACTTTTACTGTTAAAATTCCCTTAATAGTTTTTGCAAAGTTAGCAACATCAAAAGAAACCGTTCCAGAAATCCCGTTAGCTGTTCCGGTTATGTCTTCTAATGGAGTTGCACTAAAAAAAGTTACCTGGTTTCTGCCGTTTCGGTCTTCAAAATTGAATGATTGTATTCCGGCTGCCTTTACTTTGAATCCCTGTGCCAATATATCTGAGTTTAAACTCAGAATTACCAGAAATATATTTATCATTTCTTTCATCACTTACCCTTTCGATGTAATTACTAAACATTGTTTTTATTACGCACAAAATAAATTAATAGCCCGCTTATTAGTATTGTCCCGGTAGAAACAATTAGTGTTAGATCCAAACCCCATAAAAATTTATCAATCCACTTTTTTTCTGACCAGCCGAAAAGTTCATCTTTGCTTTCAACCAGAACTTGCGTCTTTGTAAAAATTTCAAACCCGTAAATTGCCCAGACAATAAATGATAATAGAATTACAATAATACCCGCACCGAGAAAAAGCTTTTGTTTTTTGTTCATTCAGATATTCTATTTTTATTGTTGAAGAACAAAAAATTATTAATCATCGTTCACTAAATTGAATCTTATACCTAAATTGAATCTTATGCCTAAATGCTTTAATTTGGATATTAATTATCCGCAAACACAAAATTTTTTTAGGGAAAAAATGAAAATACACGAATATCAAGCTAAAGTACTTCTTAAAAAGTACGGAGTGCCAATTCAGGACGGTATTGCCATAAAGGATATTAATGAATTTGACAGTGCTATTTCAGAACTTCAATCGCGAGGTATAAATCAATTTGTTGTAAAATCTCAAATTCATGCCGGCGGAAGAGGTAAAGGAAGGATATATAATGCCAACAATAAACAGGAATTGATACTTGAAGGCGGAGTTAAATTTACCACATCGGTTGATAAAGCAAGAGAATATGCTTCTAAGATGCTGGGGAATTTAATTGTAACACATCAAACAGGTCCGGCTGGTAAAATTGTTAAAACTCTTATTATTACCGAAGGTCTAGATTATAAAAAGGAACTTTATCTTGGTATTTTATTAGACAGAAGTGTTTCTAAAAATGTTATTATGGTATCAACCGAGGGTGGAGTTGAAATTGAAAAAGTTGCAGAAGAAACTCCAGAGAAAATAATTAAAGAATGGATTGATCCTTCTGTTGGTATTCAAAATTATCAGGCACGCAAACTTGCCTTCGGACTGGGGCTTGAAGGAAACACTTTTAAAAATTTTATTCCATTCGTTATAAAGCTATATAAGGCTTATGAGGATTCTGATGCATCACTTTTAGAAATTAATCCTCTTATAATAACAAACGACGATAAAGTTGTAGCACTCGATGCCAAGATGAATTTCGATGATAATTCATTATACCGTCACCCTGAAATTGCCGGGTATCGCGATATGAACGAAGAAGATCCGCTCGAAATTGAAGCATCCAAATACAATTTGAATTACATTAAGCTGGATGGTAACGTTGGATGTATGGTTAACGGTGCCGGTTTAGCAATGGCTACTATGGATATAATAAAACTTGCCGGCGGTGAACCGGCTAACTTTCTTGATGTTGGCGGCGGGGCAAATAAAGAAACTGTTGCCAACGGATTTAAGATTATTCTTGCGGATTCCAACGTTAAAGCGATCCTTATAAATATTTTTGGCGGAATTGTTCGATGCGATCGTGTTGCTCAGGGCGTAATTGATGCCGTTAAAGAAATCCATGTTAAAGTGCCTGTGGTTGTAAGACTTGAAGGTACAAATGCCATTGAAGCTAAAGAGATGCTTGAAAACTCCGGTTTAAATTTTGAAGTGGCTGTTTCTCTTCAGGAAGCTGCTCTAAAGGTAACTTCTGTATTACAAGCAGAATTTGTATAAAAAATTATAAAACGCACTTATTTGTGCCATACAAAAAACATGATAGAAATAAAAATTACAATTGAAGCTGCTCTCTCCTTACTTCTTGAGAGAATGAAGTTTGAGCTAAAGTTCAGACAGAAAGCCGGTATTCTGCCTGATTCGAGCCGGCTTGAAGACTTGTCGTATAAAGAACTTATTCAAATTTGCGAAGCGGCTATTTTCGATACAATTTTTTTATTACCCACGGACCTTGTAATTCAAGAAACCAATCTAATACACATAATAACCGAAACTGTTAAATCTTTAGCAAGAATTTATAAAAAGGAAGAGTTCCTGCTCTTTTCACAAAAGAAAGCCAGGTATTTAATCCAACCAATTGTAGATTACGTTACAAGAATACCAGAAGAAAAAGAATTCAGAAACAATTGATTAAAATTACATATCAAAATTAACTCTCTCATTCCTCATTTAGTTTTTCTATCTCTTCTTCAGAAAAAAGAATTAGTTACACTAATTTTAACGGCGCCGAAAACCAACTTAACGAACTTAGCTCAAGTATTTATTTTACACATTTCCTCTTAACCGGCAATTTGCACAGTTTCTGCCAAAAACAATATTGAAAGTCAATCCAACATTATATTAGTTTACACATACAAAGTGTTTTGATAAGCCGGTTGAAAATTATCAGCTTATTTTTTTTTCAACCTATTCATATTATCTTAGCATAAAAATTTAGATTGATTTAGATGGTAAATTTTTGCTTAACCATTTTTCTTTTCGTTTCCTCACTAACTTTTTCACAACAAATCTATTTTTGCAAAGGATATACAGAATCCGGAGAACCGATTGATCCATTTATAGGAAATAAAATAGAAGTCAATCAATCATTTACTGTTCTGCTTAAACTTAGAGAAAAGGACTTCGATAATAATCTCATTTTTATTTCAATAAAAAAAAGCGAATCGAGGTTCGATCAGAATAATGTAAGTAAAATGTTGCGCGTAGTAAAAGGTAAGAACTGGATTACATTTAACCATAAAATTACTGAAGAAGGGAATTATACAGTTTCGTTTAGAGATTTTAATAAAAAGGAGATTGCATCATCAGTGCTTGCAGTTGAAAAACCGAAGAGCAAAAAAGTAGAAAGCTTTCAAACGGGTTATTTTATGCCTAATCTAAAAATCATTTTTTGTAAACGGATTGTAAACGGTTCTCCAGCCGGCATTCTTGAAAAAATCTCATTATTCAAATCCAATGGCGAAGTATATATCTACTTGATAAACAACATGCCGTTAAGATCCAGCAAACTTTTGGTTAACATCTGGAAGAAAACTACGCATTATTCCGGCTACGAAGAATTTATTGATACAAAAAAATATGAAATAAATTCAGAATGGTATGATACTTTTTTCAAATACCGTTTCGAAAAAGCAGGTGAGTACAAAATTAACTTTTTTAATCAAAAGGAATTATTACTTAAATCGGCTTATATTACGGTTGAAAATTAATAATAACCAAATGGAATAATGATGAAAGGTATTGTACTTGCCGGAGGATCCGGCTCCAGAATGTACCCCGTCTCAAAAATTTATAGTAAACAGCTAACACTAATTTATGATAAACCGCTAATTTATTACCCGCTTTCAGTTTTATTGCTTGCCGGAATTCGCGACATACTGATAATTTCTAACAGCGAAACTATTCCGCTTTACCGGAAACTTTTCGAGGATGGGTCATCAATTAGAGTAAAATTGAGTTATGAAATTCAGAAAGCTCCTAATGGTATAGCCGAAGCATTTATTATAGGCGAAAAATTTATTGGTAATGATAACATTTCACTTATTCTGGGTGATAACATTTTCTACGGCAAACTCAATTTCTTTTACAAAGCCGTTGAATCATCAAAACCGGGCGCTACAATATTTGCATATAAAGTTAATGACCCGCAAAGATACGGCATTGTTGAATTTGATGATTTAGGCAAAGCACTAAGTATTGAAGAGAAACCCCTGAAACCAAAATCTGATTATGCAGTGCCGGGTTTATATGTTTACGATAATAAAGTAATTGAAATTGCAAAGTCATTAAAACCATCTGCAAGAGGAGAACTTGAAATAACCGATGTTAACAAGAAATATCTTGGGATTGGTCAACTTAATGTAGAGAAAATAGGAAGAGGCGTTGCGTGGCTGGATACCGGCACTCCAGAAGCTTTACTTAAAGCTTCGAATTTCTTCGGAGTAATTGAAGACCGACAGGGACTAAAAGTAGCATGCCTGGAAGAAATTGCATATTTGAAAGGATTTATAAATAAGGAACAGTTAAGTAATCTAGTAGCCGGTTTACCATATTCCCTTTACAGAAATTATCTGGAGAAAATACTTTCCGAATAAGAAGATTGATTGAAAAGATGGCATATAAAAAACTATATAAATATTTGCTGATTATATTCGGCTGGTTTTTTGTAACACTTGGTATCATTGGAATTTTTGTGCCTTTAATGCCCACAACAATTTTTTTCATACTTGCGGCAGCTTCATTTGCCAGAAGTTCCGAAAAATTTTACAACTGGCTTATTAATCATCCAAAGTTTGGTAAGTTTATAAAGGATTACCGTGAAAAACGGGGCATACCACTTAAATCCAAGGTTATAGCTGTATCGATGCTAATTGTTACTATTGGTTCTTCTGCATATTTTTTTACTGAAAGAATCTTGGTAAGAATTATTTTAGTGATAATTGCTTTTTGTATAAGTGCATACATTGTTTCATTAAGGACTATTAAAGAGACCGATAGTGCTTTGAATGAAGCCGACTAAACCGGCAATAAAGTTCTTAGCTGCTCTAATAAATAGAGGCTTCTTTTTATAAAGTTTATTATCTTTAATGGAAAGCTTAATAGTAAAAGAGGTTTATTGTTTGTTTATAAATGCTCTTTAACAAATTTTAATCTCATATATCAATTTAAGGAGACTCACGGGAATGGGGCTGTTCTCATCAAAAAGAAAAAGTGAGCTTGATAAATTAATTGAAGAGAATGACGAGCTTAAAAACACACTTCACTCATTCGTTCAAAAACACCAGAGTCTAAACGAATTAGACAGCAAAATTGCAGAAGCCCGCAAAGAATTATTAGAATTATCCAGGTCAAATGAAATTCAGCGGAAAGAATTAAATAATTTAGAACAGGAAATTGAAACCAAAAAAGAATTTCTGCAGAATCAGATACTCGAAGAAGGAAAAGAAAGTCAAGAATCCGAAGAACTTCTGCAGCAAATTGAAGAGAAGAAATTATTTTTAGAAAAATTAAACGAACAATACAGCACGCTTCAGAACAACCTTGGGTTCTTAAAACAGGAAGAAAACAGAATTCAAGAACTTTTGAATAAATACGGCGGAAACTTTGAAGATACCGTATTCAGGATCAAAGAAGAGGAAGACGGAGTAACGGAAAGACTGAACCAGCTTAGAATGGAAGAATCCAAAAAAAATGCAATAATTAAATCGCTTGACGAGAAAATAAGTTTGAGCGAAGAAATTAAAGCAAGTCTGGAAACTTCAATTTCTGCTCTGGTGGGTCAGCTATCTGAAAAAGAGAAAGCGTTTACAGAATACTCTTTGAAAAGGGATTCTAGATGAAATAAGAACCAGACAAAAGGAATTTGACGAGTTCGAATACAAATTCAATTATCACAAAGAAGTTATTAGTAAAACCGAAGATGAATTAAAGAATCTGATAGAAAAGAAGACATTTTTACTTGAAGAGATTAGAAAATTCGAAATAGTTAAAAGTGAAATACAGGATAAGATATTCCAGCAGCGAAGCGAAGAAGAACGGCTAAACGAACTAATTTCTTTGAAACAGAAGGCGATTGAGGAACTGGAGAGAAGGAAGTTTGATATTGAGGAGAGCCATTTACAAATTGAAAGTAACCTTGCCCAGGTATTATTAAAATTTACCGAAGAATTAAGTTCATCAAAAAACAGGGTGGCTGTTCTTAAGCAGGAAATATTCGATAAAGAAAAAGATATTTCGATAAAAGAAAAAATCCTTCTAGAAAAGACATCTCAAATAGCTGAATACGGCGGCATGACAAAGATATTGCAGAAAGAAAGAAGCAGCATGGAACAATCGATAGCCAATTTAAAAGAACAACAGAACGAACTTTTAGAAGAATTATCTGCACTAAAAGATAAAGTGAACAGACAAAAGATTACGCTTCAGCAATTAAG
>DYHC01000110.1:4144-6856 GCA_020724325.1 Melioribacter roseus | reverse complement strand
TAGAGTAATTAATTCCGCCCCAAAATAATTTTATAACTGAATTATCTATTTCTTCTTTTGATAAGATGATTTCATTTTCGAAATAGAGTGATTCAGCCCCGTCCCAGATACACGGAATATTTACCTTTTCAAAATTTTTATCATCAATATTAAGGTAAACTTTCCATACATCATTCAATTCAATTGATCTACCGTAACTTATTTTTGAAATAAAATTTGAATCAGTTTGCAAAGGCGGAAGAGCTGTAACCTTAATTTGCGCAGAAATCGAAAAGGATAAGAGGTTAAACAAAAGAAGGAAAATCTGTATTTTTTTTGCCATTTTGTGGTGAATTATCCAAATAAACCCTTAAATATACTAAAAAAGCGAGGGCATATCAATTAAGGAATGCCTTAAATTCACCTGTTTTCAAGGTATTTCTAAAATTATTCAGCGGCTTCAACAATTTTAATAAAAGAATCCGATTGTAGGCATGCGCCGCCTACCAAAGCACCATCAATATCGTTCTGCGCCATCAATTCTCTGGCATTTTCCGGTTTAACGCTGCCGCCATACTGAATAATCAAATTATCTGATAGATTTGATGAGTATTTAATTTGCAATAAATTCCTAATAAACTTATGGACTTCCTGCGCCTGAGAGGGAGTTGCATTCCTGCCTGTTCCTATTGCCCAAACAGGTTCATATGCAATAACCAGTGTTTCTATTTCTAATTCCGTAAATCCTTTTAGTCCGTAAGTAATTTGTCTCTCGATAACTTGAAAAGTTTTTTCATTTTCACGTTCTTCTAAAGTCTCTCCTATACAGAAAATCGGTTTAAGGTTATTCTTAAGTGCTGCTTTTATCTTTAAATTTATTATCTCATCGGTTTCATTAAAAATAGTTCTTCTCTCTGAATGACCGAGAATTACATACTGGCAGCCAACACTTTTTAGCATCTTAGCAGATATTTCCCCTGTGTAAGCACCGCTCTCTTCAAAATACATGTTTTGAGCGCCTAAGCTAATATTTGTTCCTTTTAATAAAACACCAGCCGTTTCTAAGGATGTAGCCGGAGGACATATTATAATTTTAGTATTATAGTTCTTTCCAGCAATTTCGTTTTTAATATCTGATATCAAACTTATTGATGATGGCAGATCCTTGTTCATTTTCCAATTGCCGGCAACAATTTTTTTTCTCATTAATGTACCTTTCAGTAGTCGATATTTAATTTCTTAATTAACAGCTTCAACTCTTCTTATACCGGGTACCTCTCTAATTAATACTCGTTCTACACCTGCTCTCAACGTCATTTGGGACATAGGGCAGCTAACGCAAGCTCCTGTAAGTTTAACCTCAACAATTCCTTCATGAGTAACATTAACTAATTCAACATCACCGCCATCAGCTTTTAAGTATGGTCTAATTGAATCAAGTGCTTTTAGTACTTTTTCTTTCAATACTTCATTCATTACTTTCTCCCTAATTTTCTCCTAGAGAAATATCAATTTGCGGAGTTTTTTTTGATAATGTGTTAATACTGATTTGTGCGGCTAAATTTTTGCTTATTTCAAAAATCTTAGAAGCCTCGTCAGATTCCGGTTCTCCAAATATAATTGGTTTACCATCATCACCGCCAATTCTAATATTAGCATTAATTGGTATTGCACCTAAAAGCGGCAATGATAAATCATCTGCCAATTTTTTTCCTCCGCCCGATCCAAATATATCATATTTTTTCTTTGTATCAGGTGCAATAAAATAGCTCATGTTCTCAACAATACCAAGTATTGGCACGTTAACGCGCTGGAACATTCTAATAGCTTTTTTAACATCAATAAGTGAAACATCCTGAGGAGTAGTAACAACTATAGCACCTGTTAGAGGTATTGTTTGAACAAGTGTTAGTTGAATATCTCCGGTTCCGGGAGGCAGATCAAATATCAAATAATCCAATTCATCCCAATGGACATCGGACATAAATTGTTTTATTGCGCCGCTTGCCATTGGTCCCCGCCAAATTATTGGCGCGTCATCCTCAATTAAAAATCCTATAGATATTACTTTGATACCAAAATTTTCAAGCGGAAGTATCTTTGATGTTTGTATATCCTGAAAGACTTTTGGTTTCTCTTTAATACCGAGCATAAGTGGAATACTTGGCCCATATATATCTGCGTCAATTAATCCAACTTTGGCTCCTAGTTTAGAAAGGGCAACTGAAATGTTAACCGCAACTGTACTTTTCCCAACTCCGCCTTTGCCGCTTGCAACAGCAATTGTGTTTTTTACTCCCGGTAGAATTTTACTTTTTCTCTCATCCGTATTCGATCTTACATTTGCAGTCATCTCAATAAAAATCTTACCTATAGCGGGAATGTGAGATTTTATTGCTTCGATACAATCTTCTTTAATTTTATCTTTTAGTGGACAAGCCGGAGTGGTTAACTCAATCACTATATGTACGTCATTTTCGTTAATCTTTATATCCTTTATCATATTCAACGTAACAAGGTCTCGCTTTAGGTCAGGATCGTTTACTTTTCTCAATGCCTCAAGAATATTGTCCGAATTAAGTATGGACATTTAGTCTCCTAAAATTTGTTACGAAAGATAATAATTTTGTTTTTTCTTGCATATTATTAAAAATAGAAGTTAAGATAAATAAAGCGGAATAAAGAATATTTATAAAGATACTTGATTTATTTCTTAAGTAAGCTTAACTTTGC
>DYHC01000110.1:0-4134 GCA_020724325.1 Melioribacter roseus | reverse complement strand
ATTTCTAAAGAAAACTATCTGAAAGCAATTTTTAACCAGAGCTTTGAGTTAGAGAATAATGCCTCTACGTCAAAGATTGCCAATCATCTTTCTATAACAAGCTCGGCAATAAGTGACATGGCAAAGAAATTATCCAAGGAGGGACTTGTAAAATATCAAAAGTATAAGGGAATAATGTTAACTCCGCATGGTGAAAAAGCAGCGTTAAAGATAATTCGCCGCCATCGATTATGGGAATTATTCTTGATAAAGGTTTTAGCATTAGATTGGAGCGAGGTTCATGATGAAGCTGAGAAATTGGAACACTATAGTTCAGATTTTCTGATAAATAGAATAGATGAATTTTTAGGTTTTCCTGAATTTGATCCACACGGACATCCTATTCCTAAAAAAAATGGTTTAATGCCAGAAATTGCAGATGTGATTCCTCTTGCTGATGCGGAAGAAAACAATCAATACGAATTTGTTAGAGTTAATGACAGGGATAGCGGACTTATAAGTTACTTGATGAAAATTGGTCTGGTGTTAAATACTAAATTGAAAATTGTTGACAGAATAAATTATGACAGATCAATTTTGGTTAAGATTAACAATAGAAACTTAACTCTAAGTAAAAAAGTAACCGAAAACATTTTTGTAAGATTAATAAAGGAATAAAAGAAGTAATGAATTTAGGTTTTATTATTATGATTATTCTTGCGGTGTTTTTTCCCCTCGTAATTATATTTTATCCCGGGAAAGGTATTTTGAGTAGATGGCGGAAAATTAAATCTAATAGCGAAAAAATTTATCTTGAAGATGCACTCAAACATCTTTTTGAATGTGAATATAATTCTACGGATTGTTCGTTAAATAGCGTAAGTGGATTTCTTGCTGTTTCGCACACACAAGCATCTAAGATTATTTTAAAGTTAGTTGAAATTGGATTAGCCAAGCGAACGGGCTCTAAAATTAATTTAACTGCTTCCGGTAAATCTTATGCGTTAAGAATAATTAGAATTCACAGACTCTGGGAAAAGTACTTAGCAGATAATACAAGTATTAAAGAAGAGGAATGGCATAAGTTAGCTGAACTGGAAGAGCACAAACTTACTGAAGAAGAAGCAAATCGTTTGGCAGCTAAATTAGGAAATCCTCTCAAAGATCCGCACGGAGATCCTATCCCAAACGATATTGGCGAGCTGCCTGAGCAAAAAGGTTTAGAACTTTCTCAACTTTCGGAGGGCGAGTTAGCTAAAATATATCATATTGAAGATCAACCAAAGGAAGTATATTCACAGTTAACCTCATTAGGACTCTTTCCAGGAATGATTGTCCGGCTAATAGAAAAGAACAAAGATAATATCAAAATTGAACTCGAAGGAGAGGAAGTAATTTTATCCCAGTTACTCTCCTTTAATATAAATGTTGTTCCAATTGAGGAAAGTGAAGAAGTTTTTGAAGGTTTTGAATTACTATCAAACATCGAAGAAGGTGAAGAAGCCGTAATTATGGCACTGTCAAAAGCTTTGAGAGGTCAGCAAAGACGGCGAATGCTCGATTTTGGAATTGTCCCTGGTACTACAATCAAAGCAAGACTCAAAAGTTTAAGCGGTAATCCAACTGCTTATGAACTTAGAGGCACTACAATTGCTTTAAGAAAAAATCATAGTGATAAAATTTTCATTAAAAGAAAGAATACAATATGATTTCGATAGATAAAGAGAATTGTGCAAATTGTCCCGCTCATAATTTAACAAATCTGGTAAAACTCGGAATTGATATGAACAATTTCGATTTCGTTATTGCATTAGCCGGCAACCCAAATACTGGTAAGAGTACAGTGTTTAACAACCTAACAGGATTAAGACAACATACGGGGAATTGGCCTGGTAAAACCGTTGGAAGAGCTGAAGGTGGATTTATCTATTCAAATAAAAGATTCAAAATTGTCGATTTGCCAGGTACATATTCTTTGCTGTCAACAAGTACCGATGAAGAGATAGCCAGAGACTTCATTTTATTTGGGCAGCCGGATGTAACTGTAATTGTAGTAGATGCTACACGCCTTGAAAGGAATCTTAACCTTGTATTACAGGTGCTGGAAATTACTGATAGAGCTGTTCTAGCTCTCAATCTAATTGATGAAGCAAGGAGACATAAAATTAAAGTTGATGAGAGAGGTCTTTCTGAGATCTTAGGAATTCCGGTGATACCAACTGAAGCACGCAGAGGGATTGGCATTCAGGAATTATTAAGGAGTATTTATCAAGTTGCAATTGGAGATTACGTCTGTAAACCATATCGAATCAGCAGCGAAATTAAAGGTGTTAACAAAGCAGTTGAGGAAATTAATAAAATGATAAAACAGGAATTTCCCAATTTGCCAAATACAAGATGGATTGCTCTTCGATTACTGGAAGGTGATCAAAAAATTATTGATTCTGTAAGCTCCGGGGAAATTGGAGATTTAGTACATTAAGAAAATATTAGAAGAAAATAATTATGACAGTTGCACCAAATAACAAAAATCTTATTATCGCAAATGCTAATAAACTCCGCTGGGAAGTTGGTGATTATTTTCATGATTCCTTAATTGAATCGATTTATAAGGAAGCAGAAGTAATTTCCAATAAAGTTGTTAGAAGAGAAGTGAAAGAATCAAATTTTGATTTTGATAAAGTTATTGATCAATTAGTAACCAGCAAGTGGACCGGCTTTCCAATAATGTTTTTACTATTAGGTTTTGTGTTTTGGTTAACAATTGCCGGTGCAAATTATCCGTCAGGATTAATAGCTAATGTTCTAGTAGATACGCTCCATCCATTTTTAAAAGATGCAGCCGCATCCGTAAATATACCATGGTATATTAGCGGTGTATTTATTGACGGTGCATATCTTGCAATGGCATGGGTAGTAAGTGTAATGCTTCCCCCAATGGCAATATTTTTTCCGTTATTTACATTGTTGGAAGATTTCGGATATTTACCTCGCGTGGCATTCAACATGGATAATCTTTATAGACGCGTTGGTGCTCATGGAAAACAAGCATTGACGATGACAATGGGATTCGGATGTAATGCTGCCGGAGTTATTGCGGCGAGAATTATCGATAGTCCCCGCGAACGGCTTATAGCAATTATTACAAATAACTTTTCACTTTGCAACGGCAGATGGCCTACACAAATATTAATTGCAACAATATTTTTAGGAAATCTTGTGCCTCCCTTTTTAAGCGGTTTAGCTTCTGCCGCAGCAGTTGTTAGTGTTGCTCTTCTTGGAATTTTCTTCAGTCTTATTGTATCATGGTTTTTGTCAAAGACTCTTCTCAAAGGACAAGCTTCTGCATTTAGTCTGGAATTACCACCTTACAGACCGCCAAGGATTCTTCAAACTCTGTATACATCATTAATTGACAGAACAATATTCGTATTGTGGCGAGCAATTGTATTTGCAATTCCGGCCGGTATTGTTATTTGGCTGGTAGCAAATATTTATATCGAAGGAATTAGTCTTGCTGAGTATTTTATTCATTTTGTTGATCCGTTTGCCTTATTCATTGGTTTGAATGGAGTAATCTTGCTGGCTTATATTATCGCTATTCCTGCAAATGAAATTGTTGTACCTACGGTTTTAATGCTAACGGTTTTAGTAACTGGAATAACAGGTGTTGGCGCAGGTTCGGGAGTAATGTTTGAGTTAAATAACATTGAAGATGTATCTATTCTCCTTAAAGCCGGAGGATGGACAACATTAACCGGAATAAATCTGATGTTGTTTAGTTTACTGCATAATCCGTGTTCAACAACAATTTTTACAATTTATAAAGAAACAAAGAGTTTAAAATGGACTCTTCTGGCAACGGTTTTACCAATAATTATAGGAATTACATTCTGCTTTTTCACTGCTCAAATATGGAGAATCTTTACTTCTGTTTGAAATAAATCTTTAATCCTGATCCAATTATTATTGTGCTGTTATTATATTCCAATTCTTGGGTGGAGAACAATTTTGGGAAAATCAATTCAGAATAACAGCCGCAATCTAAATTTGATGTAACAGTTGCTATAAACCCAGATTTGTCATTAGCAAAAATTTCGAATGACCGCCATTAGAAAAAAGTAATGTTAAGTTGTTTTAGAATAGTAAGTTCAG
>DYHC01000109.1 GCA_020724325.1 Melioribacter roseus | reverse complement strand
AGTATCGTAATTAAATCAGTACTTTTGAGCAATGCATTCAAGTTGATTGAAAAACCAGATATTACGCGGTTTGCCAAGTGAAGCTATTCCTTCCTGATTTATTGACTTATCTTTGTCAGGAATAATTAAGTTAATATCTAATTCCTTTTTTTCGCCCAGTCCGTCACAATCCGGACAAGAACCATAAGGCGAGTTAAAAGAGAAAGAATTGGGAGCTAATTCCTGAAATCCAATTCCGCAATGAGCGCACGCAAAATTTCTGCTGAACCAATAATCTTCTCCGCCGTCATTAATAATCAGATTCCCATTTCCATAGTTTAATGCAACTTCAACAGATTGCCGAATTCTGTAACGTGATGTAGCGTTAACTTTCATTCTGTCAACAACTAATTCTATATCATGGGTTTTATATCTATCAACTTTAAAGTCATCTATTATTTCTTTTACTTCCCCATCAACTCTTACTCTTAGAAAACCATCACGAATTATCTCTTGAAAAAGTTCTCTGTAATGCCCTTTTCTGCCTCTAACGACAGGTGCAAGCAACTGAATTTTTTTATCATCGAAATCATTTAGAATTGTTTCGATAATCTGATCTGATGATTGCTTCTCAACAGGTCGTCCGCAGTTATAGCAATAAACTTTTCCAACGCGCGCAAATAATAATCTTAGAAAGTCATAAATTTCATTTACAGTGCCAACAGTAGACCTGGGATTTCCGGCGGTTGATTTTTGCTCAATGGAAATTGCCGGGCTTAAACCCTCAATTAAATCAACATCCGGTTTCTCAAGTATGTTAAGAAATTGTCTCGCATAAGATGAAAGAGATTCAATGTATCTTCTTTGCCCTTCAGCGTAAATAGTATCGAATGCTAATGAGGATTTGCCCGAACCAGAAAGTCCTGTTATAACTACAAAAGAATCCCGCGGAAGTTCAAGATCTATATTCTTGAGGTTATGTTCCCGCGCTCCTTTGATTAAAATTTTATTAAACACGTCCAGTTTGATAAATTTGCCAAAGTTTAATTTGTTATTTTAGACAAACGGATAACTAAAATCAATTTCCATTATATATTTTTTGAAACAATACCCTAACCACATAACAACAATATTGGGAAAAAACGAATTCCGATTAAAAGAGAAAAGTTCGCTTTTTATTTCCCAAGCATTTCATGTTGAATCTGCGGATACTGCCAATAAAATCCTGAAGGAAACAAAAAGGAATTTTTTTGATGCCTCTCATAATTGCTATGCTTATAAATTGAGCGATGGAATTATTAAATATTCTGATGATGGAGAGATGAATGGAACCGCCGGTATTCGAATCTTGAATGCTATTAATCACGAAAATCTTTTTAATCTGATTGTAATTGTTACAAGATATTTTGGTGGAACTAAGTTAGGTGTTGGACTTCTTGGCAAAACATATTATAACTCGGCAATTCAGGTTTTAAAATTTACTAAGAGATATCAGCAACAACTATACTTGCGTGCAGCTATGTACTTCGATTTCGAACATTCTAAAATAGTTCATCGAATGATTTCGAAATATGCAGTCAAAACAGAGAAAACTGAATTTACTGAATCAACAAAAATATTCTGTTTAATTCCATCAGCAGACATCGAAAAATTTATCTCTGAAATCACAGCTCATTCTCATTCTAAAGTAAAAATTTCAGTAAGTAATACTCACGTATATCTATAATTCTTACATTAATTACTGAGTATGACACCAATTAATCCAACCAAGAATTTTTAATCAGATATAGTTATTTGATTTGATTTTATTCAAGAAACAAACTAATTTTATGCAGACTGAATCTAAATAGTGAGCAAATTTTGATGCATGCAGCTGCAATAGAGGAATTTCGGCAGTATCTAAAAAAAGAGAATCATAGAATTACTCCAGAAAGATTCGAAGTTTTAGACTACGCATTAGACTATGAAGGGCATTTTGGAGCTGATGAGCTTTACGTAAAAATGAAAAGCAACAGTTCCAATGTATCGCGTGCAACTGTCTATAACACATTAGAACTTCTTGCCTCGTGCGATTTACTTTCTAAAAGAAATTTTGGTGAAAATAAAACCCGGTACGAGTCTAATTTCAATAGAAATAGCCACGAGCATCTTATATGCATCAACTGCGGCACAATAAAGGAATTTTCGGAACCGCAAATAGAAGTAATAGTAAGAGAAGCCGCTGAAAAACTCGGCTTCGTATCAACCGGTCATTCATTCAATATTTTTGGTAAATGTTCAAATACTAATTGCAAACAAAATAAAAATGTCTAATAGCACTTTAGATAAAGGCATAAAAGGAAAGATTGTTACCATTTTAAATTTACCTTCAGGAGATATCCGACCTCAATTAATAAGATTAGGATTAACGGAAGGCGGTACAATTAAATGTGTAGAAAGACTGCCAGGTGGAACTATTGTCGTCCAGAAGAACAGGCAGGAAATAGCAGTAGGTTACGATCTCGCAAAAAAAATTAAAGTAATTCTTCAATAAAGGTTTTTATGAAATCTGATAATATTATCAATTCTAATAATAGTGACCGAGTGACTTTTGAAAATTCTGTTAGCGAATATGAGATAAAAGAAAAAGCTGTTCTGGTTGGAAATCCAAATGTCGGTAAATCCTGCATATTTAATTTTATGAGCGGAATGTACGTTGATGTTTCGAACTTTCCCGGCACAACCGTATCAATCACAAAAAGTAATTATTATGGTAAGGAAATTTTTGATACCCCGGGGATCTATGGTGTATCTTCATTTAACGAAGAAGAAAGAGTTGCAAAAGAGATTATTCTGGATTCGGAGATTATAATTAATGTGGTAAATGCTTTACATCTTGAAAGGGACCTCTTCCTAACCCTTCAACTTATTGATATGGGAAAAAGAATAACTGTTTTGCTGAATTTTACAGACGAAATAAAAAAACGAAAAATAAAAATTGATACAAAAAAACTTTCTGAACTATTAGGTGTGCAAGTAATTGAGACTTCTGCAATTAATAACACCGGTTTAGATAAGATAGAATCCGCAATTCAAGACGCACGTGTTGGAAACCAACGCCTCGATCTCCATTTTATGCTGCAAAATATTATGGAGCAGTCAATCCCACAGGCGGAAGCATTACTTATTTTAGAAGGTGATGAAAGAACAGCAAATAAGTATAATGTTACTTGCGGAACTCCAGATGAAAGGGAAAAAATATATGTAAACAGAAGGAATAATGTTAACGAAATTGTAGATCAGGTTGAGTATGAAGATACTAAATCCGGTGAGTTCTTTAATAGAGTGGGTCGTCTTTCACTTAATCCTAAAACCGGTTTACCAATATTAGCTCTAATTCTTGTACTTATTTATTTCTTTATAGGAGATTTCGTTTCTCAGCAAATCGTGGATTTTACAGAAAACAAGATTGGCAAAGAAATATTTGAATATAAAGTTAAATCATTTGTTGCCAATTATACTTCAACTACAATTGATGTCCGTGTTCAAGATGAAAACGAAAATTTGATCAGTTTAACAACATTTAATTTTCCTGAAGGAAAGAACGCAGATAATATGCTTAGCGAGGAATTCTCCAATTATTCAAGCCAACCTGGCGCTTCCTCAGAATTTCATTTCAGTAATCCTATAGAAAGACTTTTCTTCGGTGAATTTGGTGCGATAACAATGACTATTACTTATTTACTGTTTCTTCTCTTCCCTTTAGTGTTCGGGTTTTACTTTGTGATGGCGTTGCTTGAAGACAGCGGATATTTACCCCGTTTAGCAACAATGTTGGACAGAACTTTTAATAAGATCGGGCTAAACGGCAGAGCCGTAATTCCAATAATGCTCGGTTTTGGATGTATTACGATGGCAAATATTACAACACGTCTGTTAGGTTCCGATAGAGAAAAATCAATTGTTACTGCTATTCTACAATTTGTAATACCTTGTTCTGCTCAGTTAGCAGTAATAACCGTACTTTTAAGCGGTGCTGGTTTACAGCCTTTATTGATCTTTCTCTTTGCAATATCAAGTGTTCTAATTACGCTTTCCACCATATTAAATAAATTATTACCGGGCGAATACACTCCTCTATTGATAGACTTACCTATCATGGGTATTCCAAAACTTAAAAATGTTTTTAAGAAAACATATTACAGAAGCTGGGGTTTTATGAAAGAAGCGAGCTTCTGGTTCTTCGTTGGTGCTTTCGCAGTTGGAATTTTTGAAATTACCGGAATACTAAAAATCTGGCAAGATTTTTTAGCACCATTAACAACACAATGGCTGAAACTTCCCAAAGAAGCTGCCACTGCATTTGTGATGGGTATGGTTAGAAGAGATTTTGGTGCTGCCGGGTTATTCGACTTGCAATTATCAGCTATGCAAATTACAGTTGCCATTATTACAATTACATTGTTCGTTCCATGTATTGCATCTTTTGTTGTAATGCTAAAAGAACGCGGATTAAAAGAAGGATTGATTGTTTGGGCTGGCACCTGGGTTACTGCCTTCATTATAAGTAGAATTGTAGCACAGATTGTAATTTAGATTTTATGAAACAACCCAACTTACATAAATACCCTTTAATCTGGCGCAAGGACGATTTCTTTATTAAAATCTATTGCTCCATACCAAATGTTGCAACAGGTATATTGCTAACAACCAGCAAGAATGCTTTTATCATTGATCCGGGCGATGGAATTTTAAGAGATTTGAATCAGGATGTCGGACCTGAAATAATTTTACTTGTATCAGATATTTTTATTAGTCATGGTCATCACGATCATGTTGGAGGTGTATGGTCGCTTCTAACTTATTTATCTGTACTTAGAAGGAAATCCCCTCTTTCAATTTACTTCCCTCAGGGTTGTGTGGAAATAGTTAGTATTTATAATGCTTTCAAAAAAGTTTATGGAAAAGAACTTTCGTATTCAATAATATTAAAACCCGTTACAAGTGAAAAAAGCTTTGTTAAGAACTCAATGAAAATAAAACCTTTTTCGGTTAACCATAGAGAATTAGGTCCAGATGGAATTACTTCGATTAGGATTCCATCTATGGGTTTTAAATTCACATATGATGGGAAGTCAATCTGCTATGGCGGTGATACAGCATATTCAGAAAACTTAGCGAAGAATGCAAGGTTTTCTGATTTAGCAATAATTGAAGCTGGTGCAAAAGATGAGTTAGGCAGTGAACTACATATGACTGTAGAACAAGCTTCTAAAATAGGATTAACTGCAAAGGAATATTTTTTGGTTCATGTGCCCGATTAGTAGTATTTTGCTCTCCAAATGTTTTGAACAATTATATTTGAGGAAGTAATGAAGAGATTATTATATGTAGTATTTCTTTTTATTCTTTCAGGTTCTGCAATTGCACAGAAAACCTGGAAAGATTCTGAAATTACTGCAAAAGATATAAAAGCCCATGTTTTTTACCTTGCCTCGGATGCAATGAATGGCAGATTTACTGGAACTAAAGAAGAACAGTTGGCAGGTGAATATATCAGTAACCAATTCAAATCATATGGACTTTTGCCCCTAATCAATGGAAGTTATTTCCAATCATTTCCATTTATCGAAAAGGTAGAACTTACTAAATCCAACTCTCTAACCATCGAAACTAACAAGAGGAAAAGAAATTTAATAGTAAAGAATGAATTTATTACAGCACCTTTTTCAGGTAAAAGAAATATTTCTTCTACTCTTGTATTTGTCGGTTATGGAATATCTGCATCCAAACTAAATTATGATGATTATGCAGGAATTGATGTAACAGGAAAAGTAGTTATTGCGCTGCGCTATCACCCTGAGCATGATAACGCTAAATCTGAATTTGAGCGGTATTCAACTTATAGACAAAAAGCTTCTGCTGCCCGCGACAAAGGTGCCGCAGGAATTATTTTTGTAAATGGTTTCTTACCCAAAAACGATGAAGATCAATTGATGGAATTACGATACGATGGCGCCGGTTCAATAAAGGATTTTTCTGTTCTTCAGATAAAAAGAAATATTCTTGTTGGTCTCTTAAAAGATGAAGCAGTTAATTTACTCGAGATTCAAAAAAAAATTGACCAGACGAAAAAACCTTCTTCATTTCAATTAAACAATAGTATTGTAACACTTTCAACAGAAGTTAAAGAAGTTGAAAAAGTTGGCAGAAACGTAATAGGTGTTTTGGAAGGCAATGATCCCGTTCTTAAAAATGAATATTTAGTAATCGGGGCTCATTACGATCATCTTGGAGTAGATCACCTTAGATCTTCTTCAATGTATAAGGGCAGCGAACCTCAAATCCACAATGGCGCAGATGATAATGCTTCTGGAACAACCGGACTGTTAGAATTAGCTGAAAAATTTGGAGCGCATAAAAATGAACTTAAACGAAGCATAATTTATATTGCTTTTAGTGGCGAAGAACTCGGAATACTTGGTTCAACTTATTTTACTAATAATTCCCCTGTTCCTATCGATAAAATTATTGCTATGTTCAATATGGACATGGTAGGTCGGCTTAATGATGAGAGGTCATTGACTGTAATTGGTGCTGGAACTTCATCGAAATGGAAAGAACTCCTAAATGAGAAGAACAATTATAATTTCAAATTAGCACTTAACGACGGCGGCTCTGGCGGAAGCGATCATCAAGCATTCACAAATAAGAACATTCCTGTTCTATTCTTGTTTACAGGTACTCACACTGATTATCACAAACCATCCGATGATGCAGATAAAATAAATTTCGACGGTCAAGCAGATGTCATTAACTATGTCTATTCTATTGCAGATGCGGTCCAAAAATTTGACATCCGTCCAGATTTTGTAAAAGTTGAAGAGCCGGCTCAAAGGAATATTCCTCGTTCGCGCGTTGCTGTTGGAACCGTTCCTGAATTCGG
>DYHC01000108.1:227-6948 GCA_020724325.1 Melioribacter roseus | reverse complement strand
ATTGTTATTTCCCCAGACTCCTATTCCAAACCAAAATGTTAATCCTAATCCTATAACAAAAAGTCCGAGCATCGAAAGTGAAATAGACAATGCGATGAAAAACTTTTTATCCGGTTTAGTTACTAATGGTTTGGAAATAATATCATCGAGGGAACGTAAATCCGGTTTCCCTTCAACTACAGATAATTCCTGGCTATAATCCACAACGCTCACTAATTATCCTCCGGCTGAGTATTTCTAAGTTTAGCAATATATGTAACATTTGGTTTTACATTTAATTCTTCCAGAACATGATAAGCAAGGTTATGTTCACGCATTTTAGAAATTTTTGAATCGGGATCATTCATATCGCCAAACACAATAGCATTAGTTGGACATGCTTGCTGACAAGCAGTAACAACATCTGTTCCTTTTAATTCTCTCCCTTCAGTAATTGCATTGGATCTTGCTTCCATAATTCTTTGAATACAGAATGTACATTTTTCCATAACGCCTCGGGATCTTACTGTTACTTCCGGATTATTTACTAATGAAGTCAGATTGTTTTGATAATACTCATCTGCAAAATGATCGCGGAAATCGAAGAAGTTATATCTTCTTACCTTATACGGACAGTTGTTAGAACAATACCTGGTGCCAACGCATCTGTTGTAAGCCATTTGGTTTAATCCGTCCGGGCTATGGTTGGTTGCATTTACAGGGCAAACATTTTCGCAAGGTGCGTTATCACAATGCTGGCAGAGCATCGGCTGGTTACTTACTATCGGCTCATCTGGGCTTCCACTATAATACCGATCAATTCTCATCCATTGCATTTCTCTTCCTCTTTCAACCTGATCTTTTCCTACAACGGGTATGTTATTTTCAACATTACAAGAGGTTACACATGCTGTGCAGCTGGTGCATTTATTCAAATCGATCGACATTGCCCACTTAACACCAGTATATTTATGCTCGCGTGTTATTCCGAATATTTCCTTTTTCTCATTACGCAGAAAATAAGGATCACTAATGTATTCCTGAATTGTTCCTTCCTGAATAATATTTCTAATTTTGTGAAAATCTTTAACAAATGTATCATCTAATGAATGATGTTCCTGAGTCGAAACAAGATTATACTTTTCCCCGGTTTTCTTAATAGATATATTCGTAATAATAAATGGAGATGAATCGTAGTACTTAGTAATAAGAACAATCGGGTTAAATCCAACCTTATTACCAACATCGCCTATAACAGTTCTACCATAACCCAATTCAACATTTATCGTTTTTTCTGCAACACCCGGTTGAACAATTACTGGTAGATTTAAACTCTTTTCTCCTGCATTTATTTCAATTACATCATTCATCTCAAGATTCAGCTCTTTTGCAAGTGTTGGTGATATTGATGCATAATTATCCCATGCAACTTTGCTCACTGGGTGAGGAACTTCCTGCAGCCAGCCGTTATTTGCAAATCTTCCATCTCCAATAAAATAGCTTTCTGTTAAGTGAAGTGTATAAGATTTATTCTCACCCAACTCTTTTGATAAAAGAAATGCTTTCTGGTTGATGTCAGATCTTTTCATTTCTTCATTAAATATTACAAAACCATCGTGTAAAGCTGAATACCAGATTGTTTTTTGGTCGGAAACATTTTTTATCCTGGAATAGATTTGATCATTAAATGAAGAGATTAAAAATTTATGATAAAGATCTTCTTTATAAGAAGAAGCAGTGCCGCTTAACCAGGTTAGAAGAACAGATTCTTTTTGCCTTGTATTGAATATAGGAGCTATAACAGGCTGCTGTAAGTTATAGATTCCAGCTCTTAAGTTAGCATCGCCCCAGCTTTCAAGTTGATTGTTAATAGGAAGTACATATTTGCACGCTGAAGAAGTTTCATTCTCAGATTCAGTTAATGCAATAGTGCCGGCAACTTTTTTAAGCGACGATCCGTACCCAAAATAATCTGGGAGAATAAATAGAGGATTTACATCGAAATGAATAACTACATCAACTTTGTTGTTATTCATAGAATCTATTAAACTCATCAATTCTTCGGTCTTAGAATATGGTATAAATGATTTGAAAGACCTGGAGAAATCATACAAAGCAGTATTACCTAAAATCTCATTTAACAAATTAACCGCAGCATGAACGTCTTTAGAAAGCGTATCGCCAGCATAAATTATCGATTTCCCCTTGTTCTCTAAAAGATCTTTAAGCAAATAGCTAAGTTTTCTCCTGTCGATCTTCAAATCAGTTTTTGAATTATTAATCCTGCTAATTACTTCACTGCTAAGACTGATTGCCGAACCAGACTTAAGAATTTCTTTTGCGAGCAGCATTACAAACTGATATTGTTTATCAGGATCGATACTAATCCTGTAATCAGCCATCATACCGGTTGCGCTCAATCTTCCTTCCGCAACATATAGTCTGTTAAAATTAACCTTATCAACCACTTCCCTTTTGATAGAATATTTCTGCATGTTTTCAATAAAATTTCCTTCATTACCAAGGAAATCCGAATCAATAGACAGAATTATATTAGCTTCGTCAAATTTTATTGCTGGATAATTATATGTACCATAAGATTCGAACCAAGCTTCGCTCCGGATTTTATCATCAACCAGAGTTACAGAATAGATTTTTGTGGAAGGGTATTTAATTTTAAAATCATTCAGTAATTTTACTACCGTTGGAGAAACTATTTTACCTGTTACAATTGCAATTTCTCTATTTTTTTTACTTGCGTTGTCTAATAAAGAAATAATTTCTTTATCAACAATTTCCCAGCCAGATTTTCTTCCAGAAATTAATGGTTCTTTCAGTCTTTCTGGATCATATAAATTAAGAATACTAGCCTGACCTTTAGAGCAAATCTTTCCGTTATTTACCGGATGTTCGGGGTTGCCGTCAATTTTGATTGGTCTTCCTTCGCGTGTTTTTACCAATATGCCGCAAGATTGTGAACAACCGCTGCAAGTAGATGCATAATAATTTGCAATACCCGGTTTAATTTCTTCCGGTCTTTTATTGTATGGAATTATTTCACCTTTTTCACGGTAATCGGTACACGCTGTAGCAGCAAATGCTGTAGATGCAGTTAAAAGAGCAATAAACCTTCTTCGCGAAATTCCGGTTAACTTTGCTTCATCAAAGTCGTCGGTTACACCTTCTAAAAATTCATTTTCTTTAATCATTAAAATGCCCGGATCGTTATCATAATCGGCTAAACTTTTCCAGTAATCTTTTTTCAATTCGCTTGAATTCCCGTTCTCATTCATTTGCTAAACCTTATTATTTCTTCTTACTGCCGAAGAATGAATTTGTACATTAATATTTTTTATACTTTTTCTATTAGATGAAAATAATTTAAAAGGTAATGCAGATGCCAGAAAGGCATATAATGATCCTTTGCCAATCATATTAAAAAAATTTTTTCTATTGTATTTTTTAATTATCATACATTCCTCCAACAAAAATTAACGGTGACATGCCGAACAATTATCGGGACCAATATTAACTTTTTCAAGATACGGTAAATTCTTATGGGGCTCTCTATGGCAGTCCAGGCATGCATTCATAGTAAACTGTCTAACCTGACTTACAATTTCCATTTCTTTTACATCACCATGGCAGCTTGCACAATCAATACCTTTATTAACATGAACACTATGGTTAAAATAGGCGTAATCCGGCACCTTATGAATTCTCTTCCAGGGAATCGGTTTTTCTTCTTCATAATACTGAGTTAATTTTACGATTTCAGGTTTATCTTTGCGCGCAACCGTGTGACAATTCATACAAACATTTACCGATGGAATAGTAGCATATCTTCCTTTAGCTACATCGGTATGGCAGTATTGACAGTCAATTGCCATCGTACCGGCATGAAGCTTATGAGAAAATTTTATCGGTTGTTCCGGCGCGTAACCTAATCCATCTCTCTCCGGTCTGGATATATAATATGTTAAAACAAAAGTTGTTGCTATTACAAATAGCGTTAATGGTAGGCGGATTTTTAATACATAATCAAGAACAGTCTTTTTCATTTAAGCCCTATAATAAAGTCCCTTCTGTAGTAATTATACTCAACGCAATTATTCGAATGAGTCTAAAACCAGATTTGTTAGATTTTATTAATTAAGACATGCCGTAGAATTTTTTAAAATTCTACGAACTAAGATAAGAAATGGTATCAAAAAACAAAAAGTTTTTCTTATCAAAAATTCTTTTGAAAAATATTGTTTAAGACCCTTTAATACTAATTAAGTATTGCGTTCAACTACAAATTGAACAAGTGATTCCAGTGCAGATTTATATTCAGAATTTTCGAAAACAGCCAAACTTTCTTTGGCTTTTTGAGCATACTCTCTCGACACTTTTTCTGCAAAATAAATTCCGCCGTTCTTTTGTACAAAATCAACTACATCTTTAACAACAAGTTTCTTGCCGCCATTTTTAATCTGTTTAATAATGTGTTTGGATTGATCTGAAGATGAATTTTTAAGAGCATAAATTAGCGGCAGTGTAAGTTTTTTCTCTTTTATATCACCGCCAAGCGGTTTACCGAATAATTTTGTAGTGCCTATGTAGTCCAGAATATCATCTCTAATTTGAAATGCAATTCCCAGATTCTCACCGTAATTTTTTAATGCAAGAATTTTTTTCTCGTCGGATGTAGCAGCCCTTGCACCAATTTCGCAACATGTAGTTAATAACGATGCAGTTTTATCAGATATAATTCTAAAATATGTCTCTTCATCGTTATCCAGTTTTCTTGTTTTACTAATTTGAAGTAGTTCGCCTTCCGACATTCTTTTAACAGTATTTGTAATCACTTTCAAGAAATCAAAATCATTTCCATCAACCGCAAGCATTAATCCACGCGCAAGTAAATAATCTCCCATCAATACTGCAACTTTGTTTTTCCAAACGGCATTTATAGATGGAAAGCCCCTTCTCGTTTCTGCGTTATCAACAACATCATCATGAACAAGAGTTGCGGTGTGCAGTAATTCTACTAGAGTAGCTCCTCTATAAGATCTTTCATTTACTTCTCCGGCAAGTTTACTAGAAAAGAGAACAAGAACAGGTCTTACTTTTTTACCTTTCTGTTTTAGAAAGTATCGGGTTACTAATTCAACAAGAGCGACGTTTGATTTAAGAGACTGTCTGAACGACTTGTTAAACTGGCTCAGCTCATTTTGAATTAGATGAGTAATTTCGGAGAGTGAATTTATTTTCAATCTTTCTTTTGAAATATTTTTGAAACTAAAATACTTATTTCATATAATAAAACCAACGGAATGGCTAAGAGTATTTGTGAGACAGGGTCTGTGCCTGGGGTTAGAAAAGCTGCAAGAATTAAAATCGTAATAATAGAATGCCGTCTGTACTTGCGCATTATAGAAGGAGTAAGAATTCCTATTTTTGATAGGAAAAATGATAACATCGGTAATTCGAATACAAAGCCAGCACCAATAATTACACTAAGAATAATTGAGAAATACTCGTCAATCGCAAAATTGTTGGCAATTTCTGGTGAACCGAATTCAGCAGCAAATTTTAATGTTAGCGGAAGCATTACAAAGTATGCAAATAGAACGCCAATAAAAAAGCAAATTGTAGTAAATATTACAATTGCAGAAATATATTTTTTTTCGTTTTCACGAAGTGCCGGAGAAATAAACTTCCATAATTGGTAAACGATATTTGGAAAACTAATTATCAGCCCAATTATTAATGCAACTTCGAAGAACAAGAAAAGCTGACCGAACGGTCGCAGGTTTTGTAATTTGAAATTTGACTGTTTGGCTGGAACTAAAAGAATTTGATTGATGAAGAAATCGATAAAAATCCAAGCTATAACTGTTCCAATAACCAGCCCAATTAAAGCATAGATAATTCTCCACCTTAATTCTTCAAGGTGTTCGAGGAACGTCATTTCAACTTCATTTTCTGCGGGATATTGAGATTGAAGTTTTTCCTTTTTGCTCACAATATCACTTAACTATTTTGAAGATCGGGATAAAGAGGAAATTTTGAACATAGAGAACCGACTTCTTTACTAACTTCCTTAAGTTCAGATTCGTTTTCGGAATTCTTTATTGCTCTATCTATAAATTGTGCAATCAACTTCATTTCATTTTCTTTCATTCCACGAGTTGTAACCGCTGGCGTGCCAATTCTAATTCCACTTGTTACAAAAGGACTTTTAGTGTCGAATGGAATCATGTTTTTATTAACTGTAATTGCAGCCCTTCCAAGTACATTCTCAATTTTTTTACCGCTCAATTCTTTTTTAGTCAAATCTACTAACATCAGATGATTATCAGTTCCGCCAGAGACAATATCATATCCATAATTAATTAATTCTGCAGCTAACGTTTGAGCATTTTTTATAATTTGTCTTGTATACACTGCAAATGAATCTTGAAGCGCCTCACCAAAAGCAACTGCTTTCGCCATTATTATATGCATTAAAGGTCCGCCTTGAATTCCGGGCATTACCATTCCATCGATGACTTCTGACATCAACTTAAGTCGGTCGCCCTTAACAGTTTTGATACCCATAGGATTTTCTTTATCCTTTCCAACAAGAATAACACCGCCGCGAGGACCCCGTAAAGTTTTATGAGTAGTAGAAGTAACAACATCGCAGTAAGGCAATGGATTATTAAGCAATCCTTTTGCAATGAGTCCGGCTGGATGCGCCATATCGCACATTAAC
>DYHC01000108.1:0-217 GCA_020724325.1 Melioribacter roseus | reverse complement strand
CTTCAATGTAGAATAGACTGCATGAACTGAACAACCAACCTTATCTGCAATTTCTCTAAAAATTACATAATCCCATTCTCTAGAATATGCGCTTGCGCCCATTACGATAAGTTTTGGCTTTTCTTTCTTAGCAATATCTTCAATTAAATTATAATCCAGCAGTTTGGTTTCTCTGTTTAATGTATATGGAACTGCTTTGTAAATTTGTCCAGAAAAA
>DYHC01000107.1 GCA_020724325.1 Melioribacter roseus | reverse complement strand
TTCACTCCATTCGCCTTTATTTCCCGTTAGCATATGTGTTTAATGTTGAAATGATTTGTTTAGCAACCGCATTAATAGCTTTAACGGCAACGGCGTTACCGAGCTGTCTAAGCGCTTGCGCATCGGAAACTGGAAACTCGAAGTCATCCGGAAATCCCATCATCTTTTTTCCTTCGGCGGGTGATAAGCGCCTCACCTTGCCGTTTACGCGATACGCATCCCAATTTCTGCGATCATCAATTCCCGAACCGCGTCCACCGCATCGTAAAGTGTATCCGATCTCTCTAGCGCATGGCGCACCCCATATGTCTGACATGGTTTTTTGCAATTCAATCGGTTTAGGGAATTCAAATTTTATTTCAGGATCTCGGAATCCCACCATAAAAAGCCTCGGTCTATGTTGCGGAAGACCAAAATCGGAAGCTTTTACGATTTTATAATGAAAAGAATAGCCCAAATCTTCAGTGATTGTTTTTTTAATAACCTCAAACGTTTTTCCGTTATCATGTTTCAATAAATGACGGACGTTTTCAATAAAGAAGGCCGAAGGTTTTTTCTCTCTGATAATTCTTACAATATCATGGAAAAGCGTACCCCTGGTGTCTGCAAAGCCTTTTTTGAAACCGGCTTGTGAGAATGGTTGACAAGGGAAACCGCCGGTCAAGATATCGAAATCGGGAATATTTTTTTCATTGACCTTGGTTATATCACCGGCAAATAAAGGGCTGGTTTCAGTACCTTGTTCTTTTTTGAAAAGTTCGGGCTGCAACTTTTTGAAATTGTGCTCGTATGTTTTACGGGCGTGCACATCCCATTCGCTTACGAAGACACATTTAGCACCTGCATCGTGGAATGCCAAATGAAAACCGCCTATGCCCGCAAACAGGTCGATGAAAGTTATTTCCCGTTTCTTTTGTGCTTTTTTTCCTCCCATAATTATTTGATTAATTCATTTATATCTACATTCAACGCATTCGCTACTTTTATTAAAGTTTCGATTGTTGGATTTCCGTTGAGACCCGTTTCCAAAGAAACGACCGTATTCAATGCCACGTCCGCTTTTTTGGATAGGCGATCTTGCGATACGCCTTGCTTTGTACGCAGTCTTTTTATGTTTTGGCCTATTTTTGAATTCATATACCGGTAGAATGTAATAATTGTACCGGGGGTATATTACAACCTGCGCAATATAGGGTCAACAAAAAGTGCACAACTTGGTGTGGAAAAATAAAAATAGATTTTCGTAGAAACTCCTTATAACCCCCTCTAAAATTAAATCCCAACATTATGAAAAGAAAAAGAAATTTGAAAATTTTTCTAAATGGTTGCTCGTAGCTAAGAAAAAAGAAAAGGAATATTTCAGCTAACGTCGGCGCATATACCATCGTTTTAATGTGGGATATGCGCTGTTGCACGATGTGCCCGGTTTCCGTCCATTTATTATACTCGAGTATTAAAAAGAATTCGATTTTGTTTTTTCGAAGGCGGAGGGCAAGAGGGGATGAAGGGGTGAATTGCCCGGAGTAACTTAATCAATAATTTGAATATTAATTGTATTATTTATAAATAATATTAATATCCAGTGGCAGTTCAGCTACTTTTTCTATTTTATGACCACCTTCTTTTTTAGAGACTAAGAAATAATATGTACCGCTTTTAGTGATCGGTAAACCTTGTATGTTCATGCGGTTACGATACCTTTTTATACCACTTTTTACAGGTATTTTATTGACTATATTTAATAATACTTTTCCCGTAGGGTCAACGAATTCTATTTTTATATCAAATGAAGTAAATTTAAGAATTTCTTTATCAATTAATAGATTGCTAATTACTTGCAGTGTGATGGGTAATTTAATTGTTTCAAAATTTTCTATTTTGGTTTTATCCAAAACTAGCTGCAATTCTTCGAGACAATTAAAAATACTCATTAAATTATTATCTGAGTCCACGGAAGAATTTTCGCAGATGATTGACCAAATATGTTTCATAAAAAAATTAAATTATTTGCTTAACTGAACAAGTTTCACTATGATCAATTTTGGAAAGTATTTCCAAACCTTCAATGTTGTTTGCGCCTTTATACTCAAGGGTAACGGTCATGTTATTTGGAAAAAAACCAAAAATATTAGACCAGTTTTTAACATTGAAATCTAAACATTCAGCTAATCTATTTAACAAGTTAATGCCAATATTTACTTCTGCATTTTCAATTTTTGAGATTACCTTCTGTGTTGACTTTACGAGTTTTGCTAACTGTGTTTGACTTAAACCTTTTTGTTCTCTCATTTTATAGACTTCAACTGATAGTCTGATTTTTACTTCAGCATCTTTAACATAATTATAAAATTCAGGATCCAATTTTGCCTCTTGCATAACATCGACTGATTGTTTTTTGCTATTTATATTCTTCATATAATTTTGGATTCATTATAAAATTGTTTCTATATAACTCTGATTTTTTAAATTCATTACTGACAGTTTTCTTATCTTTAGATGTACGATAATAATCAGGTTTTTCAAAGGCATCTAGAAGGATCATCGTACCTTGATGGCAAAAATACGTAATTCTTATTAAAATTTTATTGTTCTTCCTGCTTTTAATCTCAAAAAAGCTAAAATTTTGTATTGGCCTCGCGACTGGCGGCTGAGGCCTTCCATTGATTTGTGCAATATAAATAATTTTTCCATGTATATCGGCTAGTTTTTTATTTGCTTGTTTTTTATCAGAATATTGCCCCGTTAACTGAGCTAGGTATGATTTTACAGGACATGATTTTGATATTTCGTCATAGTAATATACAATCTTCATACTAGAGCAGCATCAACCTGAGCCATTAAGAATTAATAACAATACTATATCCGATTGGATATAGTGTGTCAAGTGCCTATTTGATTGCTGGAATTTAAAATCTCAACATACCTTCCGGCCACTCTTCGTCAAAACTGGAGAAAATTGCAGCGTCTAAAACGCATGGAAAAATTTCGCAAGCTTCACATATTTTACGAAAGCCATCTTGAACAAAATTATAATAATTTTCGTCTCCGAGAGCGGCGGCAGATAATTTAATCGGAAAACCAAAATCGGTTAGCCATTTAGTGATCCGGCTATCAATGGGAATTTCAAATTTGGTAAGACCCAGCATTTGTAAAAGATTTCTTGATTGTTTCGGACCGAAGCCTCGCAGTTTTACCATAATTAATTTTGCTGATTCTCGTTCAACTGCAACAGATGAGTTTGTTAATAAATTGTTCACAATATCAAATACCTCTTGCCAACCACCACCCTCTAACCATGTAATTAACCTGTATTTCTTTTGCAATAGTTTTTGTGCGTCTGATACCACCAAATTTTATTAATACGTCTTCAGTTAGTTTCTCGAGGTCAACATTATTTTTACAAAGTGCATAACTCAACGGGAAAGGCTTACGGGTAACAAATTTTGTTACAATACTTTTTGGTCCCGATCTTTGTTGTGTGGTAAGTAAACAGGTTATCGTCGCTTCCCAAAATTCTTCTTTTGTAACTTTTGGAAAATTTTTTTCGATATTTCGTTTTATACGACCTACTACGAAATTACTTTTTTTATTTATTTCAAAAAATTTTTTAACCTTAATTATATCTCTATTTTCAATTTGCCAAATAAGTTTCATAGTATGTTGTGTCTATGTTCCTAGTAGTAAAGATAAAATTTTCGCAGAAACACCTTATATCCCCTTATAAAAATAAATCCCTACCTTATAAGAAAAAACAAAATCGAATTCTTTTCAGTTCACTGGAACAACCAAGCGGAAAACGGGTATAGCGTACAACGTTCGCGTGTATGAGAAGTTGGCGAAGCCAATTTGGGCGGAGGTTTTTGTAAAAAACCGTAGCCTCATACACGCTGTTGTACGATGTTCGCCAGCACTTTTTCAGTTACTTTTTTGTTGATTTCAAAAGACCATATCCTTTTTGCCAATAGTCTTTCCTTTTCATTGTTATTCCACAGTACATATTCCCGATACATTGATAAATATACCACCGATAACTTCTAGATTTTAGATTTTTATCTTTAGACTGGTAGCCGCTTAACACTTTATCCACAAAATTTTCGCTGTATTCCCATAATTTACTAAAATCTACGGCTGGATCGGAAATTTGAATGTCGCCAAAGTCTATAATGCCACAAACCTTTTTAGTTTTTGGGGCAAAAAGGATATGGTCGCTGGTTAAATCCTGATGAACAACAGTTTTTTTAAAATCCTTTTTAATTTTTCCGTTACAATAAGTATCAAAAATATTTTTAAGTAGTTTTCGGTCGTTTGAGGATAGTTTTTTATAAACTGTTTCAGCCTGACCCGCATAATAACTCCTTGCATCTTTTTCCGACCAAGCTACTGTAACTCCGGCTCTTTTTGCTCTTGTAATGGAAAAATTATGCAGTTCATTTAAAAAATCTGACACTTGTTTTGCTATTTTATTTTGCTGGTTAGAATTCAGTGTTTTGAAATCTTTGAACGTGAGCGGTTCTCCTGGAACAAAATTATAACCAGCAAATGATTTGTCGGCTGGAATATATTGAAAATCCGGTATGGGTAAAGTTATTGTTTTACTTAATTTCGGCAATATTTCTAGTTCAGCTCTAAACTTTGACTGTGCCTCTTTATTTTTTGGGAAAGTAAATACTATTGTCTTGTCCAAAACAATAACCGTTTTGTTCCAGCCGTGATCAACAATGTCAGATTTTTTAAATTTTAAATCTGGAAAGTTATTTTTAATCTGCTTTATAAAAAACTGTTTGTTCATAATGGTCTTTTTGTGAATCTCGGTAGAAAAAGTGCTGGCGAATTTCGTACAACGTTCGCGTGTATGTGAAGTTGCGAAGCAATTTGGTCGAAGGTTTTTGTAAAAAGCCATAGCCTCATACACGCTGTTCGTACGATGTAATGAAAAATTCTTATTTCGCCGAAAGGCGAAATTTAATCAGGGTAAATTGTAATTTTATTTTTCCTTTTTTAATTTGAATTTTGTATAGGTATTTTTGTACTCCAAATTCTCGATCTCTATATCTGCTGATGGATTTAGCACACCTGTACAATTTGGTCCATCGCACCTAACAACAGGAATGCCTTTTTCTTGTAGCGCTTCTTCTATCTTCTCTACATAAAGTGAAGCTTTTGGGTCGGACGCTTTTTCCAAAGCTCGCTCGACGGCTTCATTGAATTGCTGTTGACGTGCTTCCCGTGAATCTAATTCTGGGACGTATTCTGGATCGTTCGGGTTATATTGCGAATCATCGAGCATGGCTCTATAATACTCTTTCTCTAACAATAATTGAGATACAATTTCCCTGGTGAGGGGCTGGTTGCCGTATTTTTGTAGCATTCTAAATTTTAAAAAACCATCATCTGCCTCTTGAGAAGGATTGTACAAAACATGGATACCCTCTAAATCTTTTTGTTTAATTGTCCCGATCTCTCCGCAAATTGTTACGCCAATGTGAGTACCAGGAATTTTATGTACAGGATGCCTGTGCCATGACTTTGGAAAGGCAAAGGTTAATCCGTCTCTACCAACAAAAATTCCGATTGAATCTCTGCTATCAACGCCTTCTTCTTCAACGGATCGACCTTCACCTTGGAATCGTTTTTGAAATTCTTCCCAGCTCATATCATGTGAGTCGGGGGCGAGTATAATGTCTACTTTTTTGTCCTTTGCCAAAGCTTCGATTTTTTTAAGATCTGCCAACACCTCATCAACTTTAAAGTTATATTCGCCCAGTATAACTGTATCTACACGTCCTTCACGAGAAGCATCTTCGATAATCCCGATCATTTCGTCGGTCGTCTTGCAATAGTTTAAGGAGATGATGTTGAGATCCAAAACTTTTTCCTTCTCAACTTTAGATTCGTAATTTTTTGGTCTTTCAATCGACATAAATAAAATTAAAATTTGCCCTGATTAATTTGCCCAATAGGGCAAAAAGAATTTTTTCATTATTTCGTACAACGTTTCGGCATATCTGATGTTTGCCGTAGCGTAGCGGAGGTAAATATGGGTGGAGGCTTTTGTATAAAAGCCGTAACCAGATATGCCGTGTTGTGCGATGTAATGAAAAGTTTTATTTTGCGATAGCAAAATTTATTCACAATTTTATTTTTTTAAACTATATGCTTTTCGGCCCAAACATTAGTGCCGTTATTCACGCCGTAAAAGGCTTCTTTCTTACTTAATATATTTCGTGCAGTAACGAATCTTTTTTGATCTTTTGCCATTTCTTCATCAAAATCAGCTTCAACGGTGTATAGACTGGGGAATTTTCCAGAAGTTGTATTTGTTGGATTTGCAGGATCATAGATATAAACTTTTTCACCTTGCCTGATAATAATAAAACTGTGCTCTTCGGAAAATTCCCAATCTTTATCCCACAAAACATCACCGCTGACATATGATGAAGAAATGTTTTTCTGTTGCAAATATCCTTGTGCTAAGGCTGCAATTTCCGCACACTCCGCACTATTTGTGTCAAATATATCACTGAGTTTTAATTGTTTGCCTTTTTCGCCATAAAGTTTTTTTCTAGTTTCAGAACGTTCTGGATTATCAGGATATTTTTGTTCAAATTTTTTAGTAAAGGCAAACAATTCGGCAAAGAGTTTTTCATCTATTTCAATTCCTTGAGAGGAAAGCCATTCTTTTAATCTGGGCAAATCATATTTATTCGCCATATCCTGCGTTTCTTGGAAAAACTCTTTGAAATTTTCAAAATCGCCTTCAACCTTTATATTTGCCTCTGCAGAAAAAATACTTTCTCCGCCAACTGGAATACGATCGTTTTCTTCAAATTTTGAAATTTCAAAACAATGGCCGAAAAGCTGTTTTACTTTTTCTTGCTTTGGCGTTGCTTCTGGATTAAATGAAGGTGTTTCAAATCCCATAGTATTAGTTTAAAAAATAAAATTGTGAATAAAAATTTCTAAAAGAAATTTTAAAACTTTTCATTATTTCGTACAACGTTTCGGGCTAATGCGAAGTTTAATCAGAGCGAAAGCGAATGTTAAATTTGGGAGAGCGATTAAAATCACTTGGTAACTTGAATACTATCTCTTCTACC
>DYHC01000106.1:4821-7101 GCA_020724325.1 Melioribacter roseus | reverse complement strand
TGCAAGGCAGAGAGCATCGCGAAATAAGAGTAACAAGACCGATGCGCGACGGTGTTATTGCAGATTTCGAAATAGCCGAAGGAATGATTAGAGCGTTTATAAAAAGTGTTACACCAAATACATTTGCAAGTAAAAGAATTGTTATTGCTGTTCCCAGCGGCGTAACGGAAGTAGAAAAACGTGCTGTTAGAGATGCTGCAGAGCATGCAGGTGCAAAAGAAGTTCACTTAATTGCAGAACCAATGGCTGCGGCAATTGGAATAGGTGTTGATGTTGAAGCCCCTGTTGGCAATATGATTATTGATATTGGCGGAGGAACAACAGAAATTGCGGTTATCGCATTAGCCGGTATTGTAAATGAAGAATCGATCCGTATTGCCGGCGATGAAATGAATAATGCAATAATGCAGTTTTTTAAGAAAAATTATAACCTGTTAATTGGTGAAAGAACAGCCGAAGCTATTAAGTGCGAAGTCGGCTCTGCTGTGCCGCTTAAAGAAGAAGTTACTATTCAAGTAAAAGGAAGAGACCTGGTTGGCGGTATTCCTAAAACTGCCGAAGTAAGCTCCGTTGAAATCCGTGAAGCATTAAATGAAAATGTAGCACAAATAATTGATGCTATTAGACAAACGCTTGAAAGAACTCCACCTGAACTTTCGGCAGATATACTAGACCGGGGTGTTATGGTTACCGGCGGCGGTGCTTTGTTAAAAGGGCTTGATGAAAGAATTAGGATGGAAACCAATCTTCCTGTGCATGTAGCCGACGATCCCTTAACCGCTGTAGTTCGTGGAGCCGGTAAAGCAATTGAAAATCTAAATAAGTATTCAAAGGTGTTTATTCGTAAAAGAACTTACTAATGTCAAATTTTTTTCGACGTTTCATATCTCAATTCAAGGAATATTTTCTACTTGTCATACTTATTGTAATCAGTTTAGCTTTACTCTCTCGCAACGACAAACCTGAAATAAAAAGAATACGAGCATTTGCCTTCGGAAGTTTTGCAGTAGTAAATAACTTCATCAATTATTTTACAGGAATTTTTAAAACAGATTCTTCTTATGATCAATTGAAAGAAGAAAATGCAAGATTAATGCTCGAGATAAACAGGCTTCGCAAACAAGGAATAGAAAATAGAAATCTTAGAGCTATGCTTTCTATTACTGATACAAGCCAATATAACCTTATTGCTGCCGATGTAATATCGAAACTTGTTAATAAAATTCGAGGTAGTTTTATTTTGAATAAAGGTTTTAAGAATGGTGTTCGGGTTGGTATGCCGGTTGTTAGTCCAGATGGGCTGGTAGGGATTATTTCTGATGTAACAGAAAACTTTTCGGTTACTAAAACATTGTATAACAGTTCGTTGAATATTGCGGCTACTGTTCAAAACGTAAATGTTGATGGAGTTTTAAGCTGGAACGGAAAGGAATTGATCATAAAAAATATTCCGACTACTTATGAGATAAATGTGGGAGAAAGAGTGGAAACATCAGATTTCAGTACATTACTTCCGCCGAATATTCCTGTTGGTGTTATTGATAAGAAAGAATCATTAGCTCTGGGTTTACTTCATACAATTTATGTTAAACCGTATGCAGATATCCGCTCTGCCAGCAGCCTGTTCATTTTAACGATTGTACCAAGTAAGCAAATAAATCACCTAGAAATGAATTTGATGAAATAAATGAACTGGAACTATCTAAAACCAATTTTATTTTTTATTCCGCTCTCTGTCTTCCAACTGGCTGTTGTTCCGCTTATTTCTGTTTACGATATTTCTCCTAATCTGATTTTGATACTAATTGTTTATTATACTTTGATTAACGGACAAATATTCGGAATGTTAATTGGTTTTATCTTTGGATTTATATTTGATTTAATTTCCGGCGGATTACTTGGCGCATCAATGCTCTCTTTTACAATTTCTGCATTCCTTGCCGGTTACTTTTATAACCAGAATAAAATTGATATTAACACGGCTTCACTTCTTTTTATATTAATTTTATTTTTGTGCGGCACAATTAATTCTTTTATTTATTCTGGAATTAGTAACTCTAATTCTGACATTAGTTTGATTAGACTTTTTCTTTACATTGGAATTTTACCCGGTTTATATACATCATTGCTTGGTTTAACAGTAATCATTTTCAAACCGAAAAAGGGGATAGTATGAATGACACAAATTTCGGTTCGATAGTTAGAAAAAGATTTTTTTTCATTTGCATAATTTTATTTGTCTCGCTCATTTTCTTGCGTCTTTTTTATATGCAGATTCTT
>DYHC01000106.1:0-4777 GCA_020724325.1 Melioribacter roseus | reverse complement strand
GCAGCCGGTCTATTCTTCTAAAGCCGAAGAGAATAGTGTAAAACCAATTTACCAAACAGCACCCAGAGGAGTTTTCTTCGATAGAAATTACCAGGTTATTGTGGGCAATAAACCATCTTTTACTCTAAGAATTACACCGGCAGATTATGATAATAAGTTAACACCTTATCTGGAAGCAATTTTAGGTGTATCTGATGGTTACATAACAAGGATCTTAAAACAGAACGAACAACTATCTAAATATATTCCCAGAAGAATTGCTAAGGATGTAAACTTCAAAGTTATTGCCTGGTATGAAGAAAATTCATCTAAACTTTCCGGCGTCGATTATGTAATTGAAACACAAAGAGATTATTCTTTTGGCGTAATGGGTTCTCACATGTTCGGTTACACTAAAGAAATTCCTTCAGGGTTATTACTTAAAAGACGCAATGAATATTTGATGGGAGATGAAATTGGATTCAGCGGAGTTGAAAAAACCTATGAAGATATTTTGAAAGGGCAGAAAGGAATTGAGTATGTTCTGGTGGATTCGCATCAAAAGACGATTGGAAAATATAAAAATGGCGAAGATGACAAGAGTGCTGTTAAAGGTTATGACTTGGTATTATCGATTGATAAAGATGCACAAATGGTTGCAGAAAGAGCCTTTAAAAATAACCGCGGCGCTCTCGTTGCAATTGAACCTTCTACAGGAGAAATATTGGCATTTGTAAGTGCACCGGAATTTAATTTGCAGGATTTTGCCTCGGTAACATCAAATGAAATCTGGAATAAGTTGAATACTGATGAAAACAAACCAATGTTCAACCGTGCAACAATGTCAATTTATTCGCCCGGCTCAACATTCAAAATGCTATCGGCTCTAACAGCTCTTGAAGAAGGAATTATTGATACGAATTATAGAGTAAGATGTGGCGGAGGGTTTCAGTTTGGCGACCGCTTTTTTAAGTGTCTGCATGTACACGGCAGTGTTAATGTTACAACAGCTATAGAAAAATCCTGCAATACATTTTTCTATCAACTCATCTTAAAAATTGGTCTTGATAAATGGGCAGAATATTCAAGCAGATTTGGATTCGGCAGAAAAGCCAGTATCGATATTCCTGAAGAAAGTCCGGGAATTCTACCCACAAAGAAGTATTACGATAAAACTTTTGGTACTGATAGATGGCCAAAAGGTATTCTTGTTAGTCTTGGAATTGGACAGGGTGAGTTAAGTGTTACTCCTCTTCAACTTGCTCAGTATGCTGCATTGTTTGCTAATTACGGTAAATCTGCTATTCCTCACTTCTTAAAAGGTTACATTGAAACATCAACCGGTAAGTATGTTGAAGTAAAACCAAAAAACTATGACATTAATGTAAGTTCAAAATCCTTTGACGTAGTTCGGTATGCAATGTTTAAAGTAGTAAACGGAGCCGGAACAGCTGGTAATATTCGTCTGCCGGATATAAATATTGCCGGTAAAACGGGTACTTCTCAAAATCCTCACGGAGAGGATCATGCAGTATTTATTGGGTTTGCTCCGTATGAGAATCCCAAGATTGCAATTGCAGTAATTGTGGAAAATGCAGGTTTTGGCAGTGTTCATGCTGCTCCTATTGCCAAAGATGTTATTAAAGCTTATCTCCAAAAGAATAATACTGTGCAGAAAAATGATTACATAAGTTCTTTAAAGAACCAGGAGAGGGAGCACTTTGCAAATTAATTATAAGCTGCAAGATAAATTTGATCTGTCGATTTTTCTCCCTGTTCTTTTGTTAACAATAATTGGACTTATTGCAATCTATAGTGCAACGGTAAATCACCCTACTGCAAGCGGTAATTTTGAAAAGCAAGTTTATTCAGCAATAGTTGCATTAATAGCTTTTTTTGTTGTCTATTCATTACCTCAACAATTATTTAAGATGTTTTCAATTCCTGTTTATGTTGTTTCAATTCTGCTTCTTGTACTGGTTCTTATTGCGGGTAAAACAGTATATGGTTCTAAGAGTTGGTTGAATTTTGGACCTTTTGGTTTTCAGCCCTCGGAATTTGCAAAGGTAGCTTTAATTCTATGCCTTGCAAATTGGTTGACTTATAAAAACAGAGATATAAATAATATTAAGGATATTGGAATTGCGCTATTAATCGGGCTGCTTCCAATCGGTTTAATTATGCTTGAACCAGATACAGGTACAGCAATTGTATTTATTGTTATAACACTCACTTTAATATATTGGAGCGGAATCAGTTTGTTCGGATTATTTGTTGTATTATCGCCAAGTGTAGTTGTTATAGCATCTCTTTTAGGCACAGTTTATTTTTTATTGTCGCTCGTATTTGTAATTATCGCGCTGTTTTTATTTAAGAGGGATCTATTTAACAGTGTTACCGTATTTGTGATTAATCTTGGTTCAAGCTTCTTTTTCGATTATGCATTCAAGATATTAAGACCGCATCAGCAGAAGAGGATTGAATCTTTTCTAGACCCATCAATGGATCCGCTTGGCTCAGGTTACAATGCACTTCAGGCTAAATTAGCCATCGGTTCCGGCGGATTAACCGGTAAAGGATTTTTACAGGGCAATCAAACTCAGCTCCGTTTTATTCCGCAGCAATGGACCGACTTTATTTATTGTGTAATTGGAGAAGAATTCGGTTTTATTGGAAGCATTTTGGTACTGATCCTATTCTTAGTTTTATTTATACGTCTGCTTAATATTTCTGGAATTGCAAAGGATCAGTTTAGTGTTCTAATAATTGTAGGAATACTTAGTCTTATGTTCAGTCACTTTGCTATTAATATCGGAATGAATGTTGGGGTTACTCCTGTTGTAGGGCTTCCTCTTCCATTCTTAAGTTACGGCGGAAGTTCTTTAGTTGTTAATATGATAATGATTGGTATAGTTCTAAATATTTATCGTAATAGAAAACAGCATACATAAAAATGACTGCCCAGCTAAAACTAAAAAGTAGAATAGAGAAACGATTACACGTATGTGTCGGGTTAGATACGGACATTAATAAAATTCCACAGCATCTTCTCAACTGTAAAAATCCTGTAACAGAGTTTAATAAGATAATTATTGATAACACTTACAAATTTGCTGCTGCCTATAAAATAAACTTTGCATTTTACGAAAAAGACGGAGCCAAAGGATTCGATAATATTCTTGAAACAATAAGTTACTTACCTGCTCAGGAAGTACTTACTATTGGCGATGCTAAACGCGGAGACATCGGGAATACAAGTAAGATGTATGCTCAATCTTTGTTCGATTATTTCCAGTTCGACTCCATAACAGTAAACCCTTATATGGGTTATGATTCAATCGAACCCTTCCTCAATTACCAAAATAAAATTATTTTTATTCTTGCATTAACCTCAAATCGAGGGTCAGAGGATTTTGAAAAGTTAAAACTCGCTGATGGTAGCTCCCTTTATCAGAAAGTTATTAGTAGAGTTGAATCGTGGAATGCTAACAAGAACTGCGGATTAGTATTCGGTGCTACAAATTTGGTTGAGCTTAAAGAGAATATAAATTTATTTGGCGAATTACCGGTTTTACTTCCCGGCGTTGGTACACAAGGTGGTGATCTTGAAGGTGTTATAAGAACTTTCTATTCTAATAATAACCGTAATTTTATTCTTAATGTTAGCAGGTCGCTAATTTATTGTGATAACTCAGTTTCTTTCAAACAAACGGTTCATAATACAATGAGAAAACTGAACGAAACTATTTCCACAATTATTTAATTTTAGCTGTAGCATTTCCAATAATTAAATATTAACTTTAGTTAGTCAGTGGGCGCTGTGGCACAAAGTTAGTCAGATAACAACAAACTCATTATTATGAGTTCTGAAATAAAGATCCCAGAAAATTTGCTGTATGAAATATGGCAAAAGCAATCCTTCAAATCTCCTCTTAAAACAGAGACAGGCGATAGTATCTCTATTCTTGATATCGGAACAAGAAACGAAGATATAGCTGGGCCGGACTTTAAAAACGCCCGTATAAGAATTGGAAATCTGACATTTGTTGGAGATATTGAAATTGATTGTAACTACACAGATTGGAAAGGGCACGGGCATAATATTGATAACAAATATAACAGTGTAATTCTTCATGCTACGCTCTTGAATAGAAATAATCAGTCTTACGTTTATACCAGGATTGGGCGTAAAGTACCTTCAATTTGTCTTTCTAATTTTGTTGAGAAGGACCTCCTGGAAAATCTAAAACAAAATATTATTGAAAAACATATTGAAGGTGCCGGAAAACTCAAATGCTCTGCTTCTTCAACTCCTATCCCAGCTGATATAAAAGAAAAATTTTTATCAAAACTTGGTGTTGAAAGATTTCATAAAAAGTGCAGCAAGATTTACGATAGACTAAAAGAACTGCAATTCTTAAATGAACTTAATATTAAAGAGCCGGTAATTGCTTATGAGCTATCTTCAAGGTTTCATGAAAGAAAATTTCAACATAAAGATTTTGTCAAAAAAGAAATTTGGCAGCAGCTTTTTTATGAATTAGTATTTGAAGCGCTCGGTTATTCAAAGAATAAAGTTCCTATGGTTGAATTAGCACTATCGGCAAATATCAACTTCCTGCATAAGATAGAAACTGATGGAGTACTTGTTGATAAGTATGAGGCATTACTTCTTTACATTAGCGGATTGGTTAAATCACCTGAAAAAATTACAAGTAAGGATTCAAAGGATTATATTGAGAAGATAATGCTCAACTGGAATTCTGTGAAACCATTTTATGATGGTAAATTTATGGAT
>DYHC01000105.1:4690-7163 GCA_020724325.1 Melioribacter roseus | reverse complement strand
CAACGCTTCCCCATGTACCTCCAATTGCCCATGCGCCAAAACTTATTTCGGAAATATTCCAGCCGGTTCTTCCTAATTTTCTGTAATTCATTTTTCCCTAAAAATTTATGCTGCGGTAAAGTAACATGCTATTTCTATACTTTTAGAACAACTAATCAATTCTATCATTTATCATTTTATGAAAAAACTTATTTCAAAAGTACAAAGTCTGTTTCAGAGATTCACAAAATCTTCTGTTGAATGTTAGAACAAATATACATAATATTGAATCGGTTCAAAAATGTTTTAAACAATTTTATTGATTAATCTACCGAAAAATACAAAGGATAATCTAAAGGAAAATTAAATGGAATATTTGAAAGAACTTTTTCATATAAATGAAAAGGTAGTAATACTAACCGGAGGTGCTGGTATTCTTGCCGGAGAAATGTCAAAAGGATTTATAAAAGCTGGTGCAAAGGTAATTTTGCTCGATATTAATAAAGAAATTCTGGATAAAAGAATAACAGCCTTATCTGAACTCGATTCCGAAGTTATCGGTTTTCAATGCAATGTAATTGATGAAGAAAAACTAAAAGAAGTACATCATTCAATCCTTGAAAAGTATGGCAGAATAGATATTTTGGTAAATGCTGCCGGAGGCAACATGCAAGGCGCTACTGTTGGAATAGGTCAGTCTATTTTTGATATTCAAATGGAAGAATTAAAAAAAGTTACCGAGCTTAATTTGAATGGAACAGTTTTACCGACTTTAATATTCGGTAGAACAATGGCAGAACAAAAGAGCGGATCGATAATAAATATTTCCTCAATGGCTTCTTTCCGTGTAATAACGCGGGTTGCCGGATATTCTGCCGCAAAAGCAGCAGTAGAAAACTTTACAAAATGGATGGCTGTCGAAATGGCTCTTAAGTTTGGCAGCGCAATTCGTGTTAATGCAATTGCACCGGGATTCTTACTAACAGAACAAAACAGAACTCTGTTAACAAATCCAGATGGTTCTTTAACAGAACGAGGAAAAACTATAATTAACATGACTCCCTTTAAAAGATTTGGAGAACCGGAGGAATTGATAGGTGCAGTATTATGGTTAGCAAGCGATGCATCAAGATTTGTTTCCGGTGCAATTATTCCAATCGATGGCGGTTTCAGTGTCTTTAGCGGTGTATAAGTTTGTTTTTACTAATTTAAGTAATCGGGTTAGTTTCACTAAAAGTAAGGAATAAAATTGGGTTTTGAACATACATGGAGGTGGTTTGGTCCAAAGGATCCAATCTCTCTCAAAGAAATTAAACAGACCGGCGCAACAGGAATTGTTACTGCTCTTCATCATATTAAATCGGGCGATGTATGGACTGTTGAAGAAATAATAAAAAGAAAAATAATGATCCAGGAAGAAGGGCTGACATGGTCGGTTGTAGAAAGTGTTCCGGTTCATGAAAATATTAAAAAGAGAAAAGATGATTATCAGCTTCTTATTAAGAATTATAAGGAGACTATAAAGAATATCGGGAAATGCGGAATCGATACAATTTGTTACAACTTTATGCCGGTGCTCGATTGGTCACGAACTGACTTAAATGTAGTTTTTCGTGACGGTTCTATTACAACAAAATTTGAATCTACAGTATTCGCAGCTTTCGATCTGTTTATTCTAAAAAGAGAAAATGCAGAGAAGGAATATTCCGCTGAAAAATATATGAGAGCAAAAAGATATTATGATAAATTGGATGAGAATGGAATAAAGAAGTTGATCGACACAGTATTGCTGGGATTACCCGGTTCTTTAGAAGCATTTACAATGAATCAATTCAAAAATGCATTAATTGATTATGATAAAATTGGCGATGCCGGCTTGCGAAATAATTTGTATCTCTTTATCAAAGAAATAATTCCTGCTGCAGAAGAGTCAGGTGTATTTATGGCAATTCACCCTGATGATCCTCCTTTTCCTTTATTGGGTTTACCACGTGTTGTAAGTACTAAAAAAGATATAGAACAAATTCTTAATACTGTTAAATCCAATAACAACGGGATTACATTATGCACCGGTTCTTTGGGTGCAGGATACTATAATGACTGTGTTGAAATAGCAGAGAGATTTGCCGACAGAATAAATTTTGTTCATCTGCGAAACGTAATGCGAAATGAAGACGGCGACTTTCTAGAAGAAAACCATCTTGAAGGCGATGTAGATATGTATAGCGTTATAAAAGTATTATTGATTGAACAAAAGAGAAGAATGGAACATGGTAGAAATAATTATAGAATGCCGATGCGACCGGACCACGGGCATTTAATGATTCCTGATCTAAACCGCGAAGGAATTTATCCGGGATATTCCTTATTCGGACGAATGAGAGGATTGGCTGAATTACGCGGACTTGAATTAGGTATTACGCGTTCTCTTAAATTATAGAATGATCTAAACAGAATTGTACCAGAAAATAGAATACTAATATAAATGGAGAAT
>DYHC01000105.1:4119-4680 GCA_020724325.1 Melioribacter roseus | reverse complement strand
TATGAACAATTCGAGTATTAACTCTGTTTCAAGCCAATCATTAAAAGTTGGAAACTTCCGGTGGAAAATTGTAGTGCTTCTCTTCTTTGCAACAACAATTAACTACATCGACCGCCAGGTAATAGGAATTCTTGCACCTGTACTTCAAAAAGAAATTGGGTGGAGTGATATTGAGTACGGTTATATAGTAACAGCATTTACTGCTGCATATGCTATTGGTTTAGTAGTAATTGGAAAATTAATTGATGTTATTGGGACAAAGATTGGATATGCTTTTGCTTTAACAGCATGGAGTTTGGCAGCGATTGCACATTCCTTTGCAAGAAGTGCATTAGGATTTGGTATAGCAAGATTTGCGTTGGGATTATTTGAGGCAGGAAACTTTCCAGCAGCAGTTAAAACAGTAGCAGAATGGTTTCCTAAAAAGGAACGCGCATTTGCAACAGGAATTTTTAATGCGGGTTCCAATGTGGGGGCAATAATTGCTCCGCTTGTAGTACCGTGGATTACATTAACGTGGGGTTGGTACGAAGCATTCGTGATAACCGGCGCAGTCGGCTT
>DYHC01000105.1:3444-4089 GCA_020724325.1 Melioribacter roseus | reverse complement strand
GAAAGAGGAGCTTCAATATATTCAGCAGGACCCGCCTGATACTCCTGTTAAAATTCCATGGAGACAATTATTAAAATACAAGGAGACATGGGCGTTTGCATTAGGAAAATTTTTAACAGATCCGGCTTGGTGGTTTTATCTTTACTGGATACCAAGCTTCTTAAATAAAAATTATGGAATAACATTAGATAAGATTGGACTTCCTCTAATAATAATCTATATAGTTGCAGATGTGGGAAGTGTTGGGGGCGGATGGTTATCGTCATTTTTTATAAAGCGCGGCTGGTCTGTTAATAAAGGTAGAAAAATCACAATGCTTATTTGTGCGCTTTCAGTTACACCTATCATTTTTGCATCGGGTGCCGGCAATATGTGGATTGCTGTTGCATTGTTAAGTTTAGCTACTGCTGCGCATCAGGGCTGGTCAGCAAATCTATTTACTACTGTTTCTGATGTTTTTCCAAGAAAAGTTGTCGGTTCTGTTGTTGGACTTGGCGGAATGTTTGGCGCAATTGGCGGAATGCTGGTTGCTACAGCTACTGGATTTATATTAGAACTAACTCAAAGCTACTTTATTCCATTTATTGTTGCCGGAAGTCTGTATCTAATTGCTCTCTTTATAATTAATTTACTCATACCAGACAT
>DYHC01000105.1:0-3434 GCA_020724325.1 Melioribacter roseus | reverse complement strand
GATATAAAGTAACTCACTATAAAATAGCTGCATCTCATATTATGGAGATGCAGCAGAGCTAATACTCCTTTCGAAAAATTTTTACTTTACCGGATTATATGCACCAACGAACGGTTTGGAACTAAAATTAAAATACTTCGCAACTTCTCTTGGTAAATTGCTTGCAGTGTAGCTATCCGGAAAGGACTGAAGTAATTCATAATTACCTACTTCGTAACCTTTGAATAATGGACCAATATAGTTCTGATAGAATTTGCTGTATTTAGAAAAAGCCGGATTCAAATTATTTAGTTCTAGTGGCGAGTTGAACATTATTCTACATTTCTCATTTCTAAATGGACTCCACAAAATAATAGGATGTTTTTGCGCACCAAATTCTTTTATATAGAAATTGTAATCAATCTCTTTTAATTGGGTGCTAGTTACTTTATCGCACAATGATGCCGGCTGCCATACATAGAGCAGTAACCTGTTAAAGCTGCTGCTGCCGTATAATAGATTGTTTACAAACACATGTCCATCGCGTTTATCTACATCTGGACCTGTACTCGGGTGCCATCCAAAATGATCGCCAACAGCACTTCTTGAATTACGCGAAATACATGCAGTGCTATTAATAAATGTATTATTATAGATAAGAACATCGGAACTGTTTAATATCCATATTCCATGATCACAATTCACAAAAACATTTCCTGCACAAATTGCACCTTTAGAAATTTCAAAGAAAAATCCGTTATCACTCGGCCATGGCTGCTCTATCGAAAATTCGTCTTTATTATTTCCAACACCTTCTACCCAATTATTAATAAATACACCATCAACATTTCCAACGTCGTACCAAATTCCATTTGAGTATGGAAGATCAATTACAAGGTTATCATTACATGTTACCCGGTAACACTGATTAAATATTTTTACGGCAGCAGGATAATAGCCGGTAATTCTTTCGATGTTGTTTCTAGTAAAAATATTTTTTTCGAGCAATACATCCGATGAGCTGAGAATATAAATTCCTTCTGTACTAGTATCGCTTACTTTACAATTACGGATAATCATATTATCGCCTCTAAAATAGCCGGCTACCCGCGAGCAGAAGCTTATTGTACAATTCTCTAATATAGTACCTGTTACTTCCTTGCCATGATTTTTCTCAACCGAAATTCCTTCAGGGTCGGTTCCTTCAATTTCAATTGCTCGGTAAGCATATTGTGTAAATGTAATGCCGCGAATTACAGGTCCTTTCTTATCCGAAATTTTTCCGTTGACTTCTTTTGTTGTTCTGATTAATGCGCCGTCAAAGGCTGTAATTTCTACCAAACGATTTGCAGGATTAACGCCAATGTATACGGTTCCGGTTTCATAATCGATATAAAATGAATTATCGTCTACCTCACCTTCCCATCCGGCTGATTGAAGAAATTTTCCATCGATAAAAACCATGTCATTATTAAAACGGTGAAGCGGAGTTATCTTGCCTTCTCTGTTACGGCGCCACCAATCAGCAGGTTTAGAAGGAAACAGATGATTCCATTTTGTTGTCCATAAGCCATTACCAAGGTCTTCCCACTTATCAGCTATATAAGTACCTTTTAATACTGGATGTTCATCTGCGTAGGGCTGAATTATTATGCTCTGATTAAAAACGTGATTGCCGGTTCTGTAAATGCCGCCGCGTAGAATAATTGCATCACCGGTTTTTACTTTTTTTATAGCTTCTTCCAGAGATGTTGGATTATTAATTGTTTCGCCAGAGTTATTTTTTAATCCTTCCGGAGATACAAAATAAATTTTACCGGTAACTTTTGGCAGTTCATACTTTTTATGAATTGGTCCATAGGGTCCGCCTGACGGCTGTGAATTCAATAATAATGGAACGAATAATAAAATAATGCTCAAAATATAAGTTGAAATTCCAAATTGATAAAAATAGCTAATCGATAAAAAATCAATAGTATTGCTCACCTTTGTAAATAATTTTTGTTTCATTGTGTCACCAGATTTTTTTTACAGATTAAATTAAGAAATGAATAATAAATAGAAAAGGAAGAATGGAGCTAAAATATAATATTAACCAAGTAATTGCTTCGGTCAATTTATTTCTCATCCCGCTTTGCTGGATTCGAAATGACATTACGAGGCTCAACAACCTTGAAGGTCATGAGGAAATAAATAACAACTCTTGACCTTCAAAGTTTAGATTCGACTCTCCCGATTCGTCAACGACGGGGTCGACATGACAAGAGATAGTATTCAGAAGTATTTTCATATTAAATATCACCTTGTAAGGATTGGTTTATTAACGTGATTGGGTGAACAACTTCTAATCCCGTACCTTGGTTTATTTGAATTTGGCAAGTTCCGCATCCTGATAATACTAATTCAGGTTTTGCATTATTTATTTCTGTAAATAAGTTAGAACCGATACTCATGGATAGCTCATAATTTTCTTTTTTCATTCCGAATGTTCCGGCAATTCCACAACAACTGTCGTTTATTTTTTTTAACTCTAGACCAGGAATAATCCTTAATAGATCTATCGGACCATAATTATTCTTTTGCGATTTCAAATGACATGGTTCATGATATACGATGATTTTATTAATCAAATTAAATGAGCGCTTAATCATACCATTGAAGAAAATATTTCCAAGAAAATTATGAATATCAACGCAAGCATTGGCTACTTTTTTAATTCGCTCATTTTCTTCAAAGAAGGATTTATATTCATGCATAAAAGCATATCCACATGATACAGAAGTAAAAACAATGGGAATCTTATGCTCAACATACGGAATCAATGCGTTGATGTTAAAATTAATCTCATCCTCTGCATCTTTAATATTTCCATACGATAGCTTTGCAATATTGCAGCACTTCCATTCAGGTAATATTACTTCGTAACCAAGTTTTTGCAGTACCTCAATACTACTTTTTAATTCACCATCACGGTCATTGTATTGAGCAGAACAACCGCTCCAAAGAACAACTTTCTTTTCTTTGTTTGAATGTTGTGTCGTAATTTTTTGCGAATCAAACTTTGGCAACAATCTTTTGTAATGAATTCCTGCTAAATAGTGGATCGCTTTTCTTATTAAAACATACGATAGCATCTTGTTGTTCAGGGCAGCGAAAGATGAAGCTATTTTACTAATAAGTCTTCCTCTTTGTAGAATTATCTCATTGATTTTATAAGGTTTTTTCCGGTGAATTCTTTCTTTTGCAAGAACTGCCATGCCCGGTATATTTACATTGGTAGGACAGTCGGTAAGACATTGTCCGCAATTCAGGCAGTAGTTCATTATCTTATAAAAATGGTCAGAATCAATTTGCGAGCTTGAGATTTTTCCGGAAATAATTCCTCTTAATATATTTGCTTTAGCACGTGCAGTAGCTTCTTCTTCGCCGGTTGCAATAAAAACCGGGCAGTATTC
>DYHC01000104.1 GCA_020724325.1 Melioribacter roseus | reverse complement strand
ATTCATTTTGTCTATCATCTTATCCAATCTGGTTACTTCTACAACTTCACCTCTTGAACTTACGCGTGCGCGATATGGTGAGTTTGCGATACTCGCATATTCAATGAATCGCAGCTTCTCTTCCTGAGGAAGTTCCGCTTTTGAATCGAATGTTATTTTCTGCCCGTTGATATTTGCATCCAGATTTATCGAGGCAATATTTAAATTCATCTCAGCTATATTATCCTCATCAATTTCTAAAACTTCAATAACTACAAAATAGGTAAGTGTCTGAATCAGTTTTGAATTGATTGTAGAATCGGCTTTAATTGTTTCATCGGATGTTGAGATTGTAGTAAGCTTATATTTGAATTTATCCCCTTTAGAGAAGTTATATCTTAGTAATAAGTTCTCTTCCTTAAGAGTAATTGTTTCGAAATTATTACCGGCTTGTGGCTTGGCATCTTTCTTCTCATCCGATTTACTGCATCCGATTATTACAGTAATAAAAATTAAGCCGATGATCGAATAAAAATTTTTTCTTGTCATTTTATTTCCATTTTAGTTAAATGTAATTCCCTCTCTTAAAAGGGGAGTAATGAAATTAATTCCATCCGTTAATTTCGAGAAGTTCTCTTCTGGAGAAGAAGTGCGAAATCTCTTTCATTGCATTTTCGTTTGAATCCGAACCGTGAACAATATTTTCCTGAATATTTTCAGCATAGAGCTTTCTGATTGTCCCTTCTTCTGCTTTTGCTGGGTCTGTTGCACCTATTAGTTTACGAAACTCTTCTACTGCGTTTTCTTTTTCTAATACTATTGGTAAACAAGGGCCGGATGTCATATAACTGATTAAGTCTTTGAAGAATTGTCTTTCTTTATGTACTTCATAAAATCCTTTTGCAGTATCTTCTGTTAGTCTTACCATCTTGAGTCCTAAGATTCTGAATCCTGCACTTTGTATTTGTGAAATAACTTTTCCGATTAATTCTTTTCGTACACAATCGGGTTTTAATATTGCTAGAGTTCTGTTTGTCAAATTATCTCCTTTATAACAGGTTTAGAAAACTACCAAATTAATTTTTAATTATTTTCTTTTTTTAACAGGTTTCGATTTCTTAAAAATCTTTTTAACGTTTTTCACTTTCTTCATAACATTTTTATCATTTGCTATAACGCTTTTTCTTTTGGCTCTTACACCTGATGTTAGTTCCATTTTACTTTTCCATTTCTCCAAAGCTTTCTTCATAGTAATTCCGATTTCTGCCGGACTTTCAACAACATGAATACCGGCATTTTTCATAGCAGCCATTTTTTCTGAAGCAGTACCTTTGCCGCCCGAAATGATAGCGCCGGCATGACCCATTCTTCTTCCTGGAGGAGCAGTTCTGCCGGCTATGAAGCCAACAACAGGTTTTTTAACATTCTTCTTAATAAACGCCGCGGCTTCTTCCTCTGCACTTCCGCCTATTTCGCCAATCATTATAATTCCTTCAGTTCCGGGGTCCTCATTAAATAATTTTATGATATCAATAAATCGTGAACCGATTACCGGGTCACCACCTATTCCAACGCAGCTCGATTGTCCTATCCCCAAATCTGTTAATTGTTTTACAGCCTCATAAGTTAGAGTTCCGCTTCGGCTTACGACTCCTATCTTTCCTTTCTTGTGAATAGAGCCGGGCATAATTCCAATCTTTGCTTTACCCGGAGAAATAAGACCCGGACAGTTTGGACCGATTAATGTTACATTCTTTCCTAAAATGGAATTATAAATGGAAATCATGTCGCGTGCCGGAATTCCTTCTGTTATACATACAATCAATTTTATGCCAGCATTTGCAGCTTCTAAAATAGCATCTCCCGCAAAAGCCGGTGGAACAAAAATAGCCGAAGCTTCTGCTTTAACTTCCAATACTGCTTCTGCAACCGTGTTGAAGATAGGTATATTTGTCTCTTCGAATTTCTGCCCACCTTTACCAGGTGTAACACCGCCAACAACATTGGTTCCGTATTCAATCATTTGATGTGTATGGAACGAACCTTCTCCGCCTGTAATTCCTTGAACAATTACCCGGGTTTTTTTGTAGAGAAGAATACTCATTTTTTATTCCCTGGAATATTTTTTAAAATTGTTTAGACTAAATTAAGAAAGGATAGTGAAATATACTTGCTAAAAATTATTGAAAGAGAATTGTAGAAGACTTAATTCATCAAATTCTTTTGCCATAACCTGCATACCGATTGGAAGACCAACTGAATTATTACCGAGTGGAATGTTAATACCAGGAATGCCGGCTAAATTTACCGAGGTTGTATAAATATCCATCAGATACATCTGAAGCGGGTCGGTTGATTTTTCTCCTATCTTAAACGCCACAGTTGGTGTAGTAGGTGTTATTATTAAATCTACTTCCTTAAAGGCATTATCAAAATCCTGTTTTAACAGGCGTCTAACTTTTTGAGCTTTACGATAATAAGCATCATAATAGCCAGCAGAAAGCACGTAAGTACCAAGCATTATTCTCCTTTTTACTTCGCTTCCAAATCCTTCAGTTCTGGACTTAATATACATCTCATTTAGACTTGCTACATTCTTTGCCCTGTAACCGTAGTGAGCACCGTCGTATCTCGCCAGGTTTGAAGATGCTTCGGCTGTCGTTAGTATGTAATAGGTTGGAATTGAATATTCTGTATGTGGAAGTGAAATATCGACTAATTGGCTGCCAGATAATTTAATTTTCTCAAGCTCGTCAGTAATTCTTTTTCTTATTTCAGGATCTAATCCAGCAGAAAAATATTCTTTTGGAAGCCCAATCGTAAATTTTTTATCGCATTTTATTTTGTCAACGAATTTTGGAACAGACTGGTTAGAAGAAGTTGAATCGTTTTTGTCATTACCGGAAATAACTTCCAAGATTAATGCAATGTCGTAAATGTTTTTTGCAAACGGACCAATTGTATCGAAAGAGGAACCATATGCAGTAAGTCCGAAACGGGATACTCTTCCGTAAGTCGGCTTTAATCCGAATAACCCGCAGAATGCAGCCGGCTGTCTTATAGATCCGCCGGTATCTGTGCCTATTGATGCATCGCATAAGTCCGCAGCTGCTGCAACAGCAGAACCGCCGCTAGAACCGCCGGGAACCCGTGTGTTATCGAACGGATTTAATACTGCGCCGAACGCAGAGTTTTCGTTCGATGATCCCATTGCGAATTCGTCACAATTTGTCTTGCCAATAATTATTGCATCTTCGTCTATTAATTTCTGAACCGCAGTAGCTGTATAAATTGCTTCAAAATTCTTTAGAATATTCGACGAACAGGTAAGCGGTCTATCCTTCATTGAAAGAACATCTTTAATTGCTAATACCATTCCGGCAAGTCTGCCAGCTCTATTTTCCTTTAATTTTTGTTCTACTAAAATTGCAGTATCAATAGCGTCGTTGAATACGTAATTGAATGCATTAAGTTTCTTCTCTTTTTCAATTCGATATAGAAAACCTTTTACATTCTCTTTGAGTGATAACTTGCCAGATCGGATTAAATCAATTTTTTCGGCGTGATTTTTATAACCTTGCAATAGCAATATCCCGGATAATTAATTCTCTAATTTCTTCTCTTTCTTCGGTTCATCTGAGTCAGTTATTTTAATATCCTCTTCAACCTCTTTCATAGCTTTTTTAAATTCCCTCATTCCTTTACCAATTCCCTGTGCAAGTTCAGGAATTTTCTTAGAGCCGAATAAAATCAAAATTGCCAGAACAATTAGGATAATTTCAGTTGCACCTAAATTACCGAACATATCTACCTCTTGCTTCCATTTTTCGTTTTAAAAGAATTGCAGTCAATTAAAATATTTTGCAATTGATTTGAAAATTAGTGCACCATCGGTTTTTCCTAAAATCGGATCGCATGCGTTCTCCGGGTGAGGCATCATTCCTAATACATTTTTTCTCTTATTCGAAATACCAGCAATGTTTTTCAATGAGCCGTTAGGATTATATTTGTTTCGTACTGTTCCGTCGGATGATGAGTAAGTAAAGATAATCTGTTTATTAGCAATTAAGTCCTTTAATGTGTCTTCATCTGTGTAATAATTTCCCTGACCATGCTTTATCGGAATTCTAATTGTTTCTTTTCTAATACCTCTTGTAAATAAAGTATCCTTGTTCTCAATTTTAAGGTAAATATTCTTGCAGACAAATCTAAGAGATTCATTCTGAAGCATTACGCCAGGGAGCAGTCCGGTTTCAAGTAGAATCTGAAATCCGTTACAGATACCGAAAACAATTCCGCCGTTTTCTGCAAATGAGACAACTTTTTCTAAAATAGGTGAGAACTTTGCAATTGCGCCAGTTCTTAAATAATCTCCATAAGAGAAACCTCCAGGAAGAATTATTATATCGCAGTTTTTAAGATCTTGCTCTTTATGCCATAAAAATTCAGCATCAAATCCTAAGATTTTCTTCACAGAATAATACGCATCGTAATCGCAGTTAGAACCCGGAAAAACTACCACGCCAAATTTCGGCTTCATTTTACTTCTTCCTTTTGATTTACTTCTGTTAAAGTAAATTCAAAATCTTCCATTATGGGATTGGATAATAATTTTTCCGAATATTCTTTTACTTCTTTTTCAGCAATTTCTATGTCAATTGTATCAACAAAAAATTCGATATACTTTCCAATCCGTGTATTTTTTACATTGTTAAAACCCAAGAGTTTTGCACCCTGCTCAACCGCTTTCCCTTGAGGATCTAATATCTTAGGTCTCCTCTTTACAATTACAGTTGCTTTGAACAATTCTTAATCTCCTTAAAAAATTTAGCTGCCGTTTTTTATTCCGCTTATTTTATAAAAAAGATGTCTTAAAATTCCAAATAAAATTATTGAAAGAAAAATAAAGAAAAGAATATGACCGTTTGTAATTATTGTTAGAACCAAGGCGATTATTAATAATCCGAATAAGAAAACTTTTTCTTTAATCTTTCTGTCTTTTAGATTAGGGAGCGCATTGTATCTAACACGACTAACCATAAGCAAAGATAAAATAATTATCAATGGTGCAACAATAGAATCGAATGGCTCTATAATTTTTCCATCCTGATAATATGAAAAGATAAGAAGCGCTATTGTAATTGCAGCAAGAGGAATAGGAAGCCCGGTAAAATCTCCTTTTGTTTTTATCTCTTCTGTCATAACATTAAAACGTGCTAAGCGTAGAGCACCAAAAATAAGCAGTGAAGAGCTTAATAAAATTCCCCACGGACCGAATTGGAATGCATAAGCCTTAAAAATTAGAAAAGATGGAGCCGCGCCAAAACTAACTACATCTGATAATGAATCGAGCTCAACCCCGAACCGGCTTGCAGTATCTAATAGCCGGGCAATTATTCCGTCTAATGTATCGAAAATTGCTGCCGTAATAATAAAAATTGCAGCATAGCGGAAATTATTCTGCGATGCATAAAGTATCGACATAAATCCGCAGAAAATATTCATTGCTGTAATAGTATTTGCGATAAATGCTTTAGAGATAAGAGGTTTATTCATCTGAATACTCGAATAATACTGTTTCACCTGCAGTAACAACATCGCCAGGTTTTACTTTTACTTTCCATGCTTTTGGTAGAATTACATCCGATCGGCTTCCGAATTTTATCATACCGAAACGATCTCCAATAGAGACCGAATCCCCCAATTTAAGATCGAAAACTATCCGCCGGGCAATAAAACCTGCAACCTGAGTAAATAATATCTTACCGTATTTACATGTTATGCCGATCTCCGACCTTTCATTTCTTAAATCTGCTTTATCATGAAACGCAACCAAATAATCTCCCTGAACATAGTTTAGGTAATCTACTGATCCATCGATAGGGATCCTGTTTACATGGACGTTTAACGGGGACATAAAAATTGATAATTGTATGGACTCGCAATCCAAAAATCGTTTTTCAAAAACATCCTTAATTATTACTACTTTTCCGTCTGCTGGTGATACAATTACATTTTTCTCTTTAGGTGGAGTTCTTTCAGGGTCCCGGAAAAAGTTGATACTAAAAAGTAAAAAACCGATTCCTATAATCATCAGCAGGTATTTGATCAATCCAGTTTGAATAAAAAAGGAAATTATTACTAATCCAATTGAAAATAGAGCCGAAATTATAAATGTACTTAGACCATATTTTGTAATCATTAAGGTGACTTTAATTGTAAGAATGTGCAGACAAATGTAATATTTTCTGGCATTAATTTCTTGTGAATAATTTTTTTGCTAATTTTTCAAACCGAATTATCTATTGTTACAATAAAACGTCTTTTAATTAGGAGGAAGGATGAATTTAAATATGCAAGGAATGCTCAAACAGATTCAGAAGATGCAAGCAGACATGGCAAAAGTTCAGGCAGAATTGGAGAATAAAACCGTATCTGAAGAGAGCGGAGGCGGGATGGTTAAAGTTGTTGCTAACGGTAAAAAGGAAATTTTATCAATACACATAGATGATGAAGTGGCTAAAAGCGGTGATAAAGAAATGCTGGAGGATCTGATTGTAGCCGCAATTAATAAAGCATTAGCTTCTGCCGGTAAAATGGCTGAGGAAGAAATGGCAAGTATCACAAAAGGAATGCTTCCCCCTGGTTTTAATATCCCTGGATTATAAAATTGTTAATAGAAGAACCTCTTCAAAAAGCTATTGATGAGTTGAGCAAACTTCCTTCCATTGGCAAAAAGACTGCCCAACGGCTTGCACTGTATCTTTTGAAAAGCAGTCAGGCAAATGTTGATTCCCTTGTTGCTTCAATTGTTGAATTGAAATCCAGAATTAATTTTTGTCACGAATGTTATAATATTGCTGTAGGTGAAAAGTGCAGTGTTTGCTTGAGTGCTAAACGGGACCGGAGTCTTCTATGTATTGTTGAAGAAGTTAGCGACGTAATAGCAATAGAAAAAACGAATGAATTTAACGGACTCTATCATGTTCTGGGTGGTGTTTTAAATCCACTTGCTAATGTTGATGCTGGTTCACTTCGCATCAAAGAATTAATACATAGAATTGTGCAGAAAGAGATTAAAGAAGTTATACTCGCACTTAATCCAGATGCAGAAGGCGATGCAACCAGTCTCTACCTTATTAAATTATTAAAGGAATACTCCATTAAAATCTCCCGGATAGCAAGAGGA
>DYHC01000103.1:1700-7204 GCA_020724325.1 Melioribacter roseus | reverse complement strand
AAATGCATCGAAAGTAGAAGGAATATCTTTAATATTCATTATATCAACTACAACTCCGGTGCGGCAATCGCTTGAGTATAATCTAGGATCACCCAATTCATAAATGGATTCCTTGCAAAGTCTAACAGGAACTACATTACCATTTGAAGGCGGTGTAAAATCTTCCAATGGTAATTGCAACTGTTCATAAACATCATGCATAAAAATAGCCCAAACCGGCATTGCAGCACGTGCGCCCTGACCATAATCCCCGGTAAAAGAAATTCTTTGATCATCAAACCCGACCCACACACCGGCAGCTAATTGAGGGGTATAGCCAACGAACCAAGCGTCTGCATAATCCTGAGTAGTTCCTGTTTTACCAGCAGCAGGTCTCTGGAAATTAAATCTGGCGCGCGCACCTGCACCACTTCCATAATCAATTGCAGAACGAAGCATATCTGTTACTATGTAAGCAGTCTCTTCTGGTATTGCTTCATAAGTCTGATTCGTAAACCGATCAATCAATACACCGTCGTTATCCTCAATTTTTAAAATAGAAATTGGTTCGTTATAAATACCATGATTGGCAAGTGCAGCAAAGGCGGTTGTCATTTCTAATGGAGTAATCAAAGACGTTCCTAATGCAATTGATGGATAAGGTTCCAGCTTACTTTTAATTCCCATTTTTTCTGAAAAGCGTAATATCTTCCACATAGGAGCGTAATCTTCAATTATAAGTCTGGCTGCAACAATATTAATTGAATGGGCTAACCCGTCTCTAAGAGTTGTAAAACCGCCGGTTTTGTTGTCAAAATTTTTTGGACTCCATCCATCATAGTCGAATGGCTGATTAATAATTGGGAAGGCGGGATATAAACCGTTATCAATTGCAACAGAATAAACGATCGGTTTGAATGCAGAGCCGGGTTGGCGGCGTATTTGAGTTACATGGTTTAAGCCATACAAAAATTTTTGATCGCGACCTCCTACCATTGCTTTAATTTGACCGGTCTTAACATCTATTGCAACAAATCCAACTTCGATTTTTTCACCAACCTTTTTTAATGAATCTATAAACGATCGATTGTTTTTCAACCGGTTATATACAACTCTTTTCTCTTCTGTTGTTGAAGCAGATTTATATTCAATTCTGTTTTTGATGGATTTATCAATCAATTCATCCAGAACGCCTTTATATTTATTCCAATTCCATGTTCTATCAAATTGTTTTTGAAATTCATTTAGATGCAATTCAGCCGCTTTATTTGCAATTCTCTGCATCCGGCTGTCAAGTGTTGTATAGATGTTCAATCCATCCTGGTATAAATCGTATCCGTACTTATCGGCAAGTTTTGTCATTTGCTGTCTTACATATTCAACAAAGTGAGGTGCAATAGTTCCTTTAATACCCTCTTCAATTTTTTTGTACGAAAGTTTTATCGGCTGATTTTTAAGATAATTAAACTTCTCTTCAGAAATATGACCGTCTTCCATCATATTAAAAAGGACCAGGTTTCTGCGTCTAAATGCGTTATCATATTTGTTGAAAGGGTCGTAGATAACGGCTGATTTTAAGAGAGCGACTAATATTCCGGCATCGGAAACAGTAAGGTCCTTAACAGGTTTATCAAAATAAACTTTAGAAGCCATAGCAATTCCATAGGCGCTGTGTCCGAACCAGGAAATATTGAAATACATTTCAAGAATTTCGCGCTTGGTATATGTTTTTTCAATTTGTACAGCAGTAATCCACTCCTGAATTTTTCTAATTATAGTTCCGGCATGAGTTTCGTTTTTAGATTTCAGCTTATACAAATTCTTTGCAAGCTGTTGTGTAATTGTGCTTGCACCTTCTCGTTTAAACAAGAAGACTGTTTTGAACATTGCTTTAACAAACCGTTCTACATCAACACCCCAGTGTTTGTAAAATTTTTTATCCTCTGTCGCAATAAGTGCATTAATTACATGAGGCGGAATACTATCGATACTAACTTCAACTCTGTTTTCATTAAAAAACTGACCGATTAATTCGCCATCAATACTATAAACATTGCTTGCAAGCTGCTGACGTGGATTTTCTAGTTCTTCTAACGAGGGTAATCCTTCAAAAATATATTCAGTAAATAATATGAAAGCAGCAATAAAAATTATTCCAAGAAAAAGAAAAAAATATCGCCAAGTTTTTTTCTTTGTCTTCTTTTGTTTGTTTCTCGAATTAATATTAGGGTTATTTGCCATTTTTATTCCCAGTCAATAATCTCAAATGAATTGATAAACTTGCCATAACAAGGTTTTTCGAGCCAGCTTCCCAGGTTAACATAAATACCATTATTGTATTTTTCTAACGCCCTTTGGTGGGAATGACCGAACAAAACATATTCAATTCCCGAATCAAATTTTGAATAAGCCGTTTCTATTAACCCATCCACTGTTCCATAGTTTTTATTGGAAGTATAATCTCTGCTTTTCTTACTAGATGAACTTGCAATTTTAATTCCAAGGTCCGGATGAACAGCAGAGTAAAGTCGTTGTAATAATTTATTGCGGAGGACCAACTTTAGTATCTTGTAGCCGGTATCATTCTTTACCAGACCGTCTCCATGACCAATATAAAACCGTTTCCCATTTAGAAAAACATCAACAGCATCGTTGTAAAGAATTGCGCCTACTTCCTTTTCAAAAAAATCCCGGTGTAAAAAATCGTGATTCCCAATGAAGTAATGAATTTTAATACCAGATTCTGCAAGTTCGGTAAGAGCCGAAAGAGTCTTAAAAAATCCTTTTTGCACAACTCTTTTGTATTCAAACCAGTAATCAAACAGGTCGCCTACAATATAAAGCTCGCTGCAATTACTTTGTGCAAAGTGTAAGAAATTTATCAATTTCCTTTCTTTTTCTTTTTCAACCTCCCGGTTGTTCAGACCCAAATGAATATCCGAAATAAAAAAGTAAGTTTTGTTTTCAGTCATTATCAGATTTTATTAATTCAAAAGTTGCCAATAGCCATTTATCGGGATCCACTACTAAATCAGATGGTTTAGAATTGCTTTCGTAGATAAACGATTCCTCACGTTTCGAAACATAATAACTTCTGGTTTCGCTCTCATTCCCAAAAATAAATTTAATATCGATCGGAAATTTATAAATATCGTAACCATTTTGTAACTGTTTTAATGTAATTCTGGTTTTAAATCGATTATTAAACGGTTCAATTACATAATTATACTTAACTTCCAAAATTCCGGAACCTTCGAAAATCCATTGATCAAAAAAATGTTTCAGATTCATTTGAGATATTTCTTCGGATATTTCCATAAAATCTTTGGTTGATGCATTTTTATACTTAAACCTGTCGTAATAGTTTCTAAGAATATTAAAAAAAGTAGAATCACCAACTTCTTTACGAAGCATATGTAAAACCCAGGCGCCTTTGTCATAAACAAGACTGCTGAACAAATTATTTTTCGGATTATAAAGAGTTCCTTTATCGAACGTACCGAATTTAGCAGCAAGTGTTGTTTTTAACGCATCAAAACCGCTTTGCTTCTCCCAATAAAGCGCTTCAGAATAAGTAGAGAATCCTTCATTCAACCAGATATCATTCCATGTCTTTGGTCCAACAGCATTCCCCCACCACTGATGAGCAAGCTCATGAATTATCATGTCCTGAAATAATTTTCTGCCAGAAATATATTCGGTTCCAATTCCTGTAATTGTTTGATGTTCCATTGCGCCGTAAAACCAATTAAACTGAGCAAGAGAATATTTCTCTTTTGTAAATGGATAGAAACCGAATATTTCTTCGAACACTCTTAAATATTTATCGTGATCTCTAAAATCTTTTACAGCGTCGTCAAACTTTTCAGGCAAGGCATAGCAGAATAGATCTAATGTGTCTTTATTTGCTGAAATGTATTTTTGCGAGTGTGTTTTATAGTTTCCCGAATAAATTGCAATTAAGTAAGTTGATATTGGGTAATAAGTTTTCCAATGGTAAGTTTTCTTCTTTCCATTTATTGTTATTCCGGTAAGTTTACCGTTTGAAAGCGATACGTAAGAAGAATCGTTAGTAATATAGATATCGGCAAGGGCTTTATCATCTGGCAGATCGATGCAAGGAAACCATGTTGATGCAAAGACCGGCTGGTTCAAAGTATAGATTAGTTTCTTACCGTTCATCTCATCAAAATTGAAAGAACCAAAGCCCAGCTTTTTAGGTTCACCTTCGTAACTTATTTGAACACGGACCGTATCTGTTAATCTTTCTTTAGCAATTATTGAGATATTGGTAGTTGACCTAGAGTATTTTACCTCTCTATTTCCGATGAGAACGGAATTTATTTTCAGGTTATCGTAAAAATTGAGAACAATTTCCGTTTGATTCGGATTATCCACCTTAATAGTAATATCAACAATTCCTCTAATTCTTTTCTCTTCAGGAAACAATTCAATTTTTATTTCGTAATGTAAAACATCGAGTGTACGTTGGGATTTTACATTGTACCCGGAAATGAAATCTTCATTAATGTCTTTAAGACTCAAAACCAGATCGATGTTTTTTTCAGCCCGATCAATTAATTCAGTTCTTCCCTTCAAATGAAAGATGAGAAATATCATTCCAGCAAAAATAAAAACCGCAAGGAACGCTGAAGGAATCAATATTTTTTTCTTATTGATCATCAGGAAACAAAATGATTTGTCTATAATTAACTCAAAGTTAACAAATTCAATGATTGCCAATCAATTGCTAATTAGATATTTTTGAGCAAAACAGTAGAGGTTAGCAAATGGCTTATCCAGGATCGACAATACTTCGTAAAACTTTAATAATGATACTTGCCGGCGGACAGGGAGAAAGATTGTTTCCATTAACACAATATAGAACCAAACCTTCTGTTCCATTCGGCGGGAAATACAGAATAATTGATTTTACTTTATCAAACTGTTTGAACTCTGGATTCAGAAGGATCTATCTTCTAACACAATATAAATCTGATTCCTTAAACCGCCACTTATATGAAGCTTGGAATATATTTAATCCTGAGCTTGGAGAATTTATTTATTCTATTCCGCCACAGTTTAAAACCAGTAATAACTGGTACCTTGGAACTGCAAATGCCATTCAACAAAACATGAATCTGGTTGAGGACGAAAATTACGAATGGTTACTAATCCTTTCAGGCGATCACATTTATAAGATGGATTACTTAAAGATGATTCAATACCATATCGAAAAAAATGCTCAAATAACTATGTCGAGCATCGAAGTCCCAAAGAGTATTTCATCGCGTTTCGGAGTAATTCAGATTGACGATTCATATAAAGTATTATCGTTTGTAGAGAAACCAAAAAATCCTCCGGCTATTCCTGGTAAAGATACTTCCTCATTTGTTAATATGGGCATTTATGTTTTTAATGTAAGTTCCTTAAAAGAAGTATTTAACAATACTGAGTTGAGTAAAGTACATAACCACGATTTTGGAAAAGATGTAATTCCTTATATGATTGATCATAATTACACA
>DYHC01000103.1:0-1690 GCA_020724325.1 Melioribacter roseus | reverse complement strand
ACATTGGTACAATTGATAGCTATTATGCCGCAAGTATGGATTTAATAAGCGTTAATCCGCATTTTAATTTATACGATAACGACTGGCCATTAAGAACACAACAGAGACAATTTCCTCCAACTAAAACTGTTTCGCATGAAGGTGAAAGAGTAGGACGTGCGTTTAATTCTGCTGTTTCTGATGGAACAATAATTTCTGGCGGACTAGTAGAAAGGTCAATCATAGGATTTAACGTAAGGGTAAACAGTTATTCTTATATAACCGATTCGATTATAATGGATAACTGCAAGATAGGAAGACACGCAAGAATTAGAAGAGCAATAATTGACAAAAATGTTTCGATACCGGAAGGAACTGAAATTGGGTTTGATCCGGAAGCTGATAAAAAAAGATTTACTATTTCCGAAACAGGTATTGTCGTAATACCCAAGAATTATGTTTTTTAAAAGTCCGCTTGATTAATCTCCTCTTAATTAATCAGAGGGATTTTAATTCTTTATTCCCGTAAAATAATCCGGCAAAAGTTTTTGACAATGGATTTTCAATTAAAAGATAAACTGGAAAACTTACCATCACTCCCCGGCATTTATCAATTTATGAATGATAAGGGAAAGGTAATCTATATTGGTAAAGCAAAAAATTTGCGAAACCGTGTTCGTTCTTATTTCCAAAATAGAATTGATAATGCTAAGACAAACGCGCTTGTATCTAAAATAAATGATGTCCAATTAATAATTACGGATAGCGAAATTGAAGCACTTGTACTGGAAAATAATCTGATAAAGGACTTAAAACCACGCTATAACATTAACCTCAAGGACGATAAGTCATTTCCATACATTACTGTTTCAAATGAACCTTTCCCTCGGATCTTTGTTACGCGGAATATTGTGAAAGACGGCTCGAAATATTTTGGACCTTTTACTGATGTAAAACAAATGAAGTCTTCTCTAAGATTGATAAATAAGATTTTTAAGATAAGAAGCTGTAAGTACGATATTACGGATGAAACCATCGAAAAGAAAAAATATAAGATCTGCCTGGATTATCACATCAAAAAGTGCGAAGGTCCGTGCGAAGGTCTGGTAACTAAATTTCATTACAACAACATGGTTAATCAGGTAATCAAAGTATTGCGCGGTAAAACAGACGAATTGATTCAAGAGCTTAAAAAAGAAATGACAGATGCTTCTTCAAACCTGGAATTTGAAAAAGCCGCAAATATAAGAGACAGAATTGAACAGCTTAGTATCCTTTCGGCGAAACAGAAAATTGTAAGCAACGATTTTGAAGACCGGGATGTAATTAGTGCTGCTTACGAAGGGAAAGACGTTTCTGCAACAATTTTAAATATAAGGACAGGCAAATTAGTAGGTAAAAGAGAATTTACACTTACAAGTGAAGAGAAAGAAACTGAAGAAAAAATTTACTCTGCTATAATCAAGTTTTATTATAATGATTATGTGGAAGTGCCAAAGGAAATTTTAATTGAATCAGAACCTGAAGATTCGGAATCGCTTATCGAATGGCTTAATACAAAGGCAATAAAGAAATGCCGGTTCGTTATCCCGCAAAAACAAAGCGAAGCTAAATCTCTCCTAATGATGTGTAAGCAAAATGCTCTACTTCACTTAAAAGAGATTCAATTACAGAAAATGAAAAAAGAAGGTAATGCTCCGTATGCTCTTTC
>DYHC01000102.1 GCA_020724325.1 Melioribacter roseus | reverse complement strand
CGTGGTTTGACAGATTACAACACAGAACGTGGTTCTTGGTGTTAATCAATTTATTGTTCATGTAAAATTTGTAAATGACGAATTTACTGATAACAACGAATTTATTTTCAATATAAACGGAGTTGAGATAAATGAAGTTCGCGGCGATCTCGTAATAAACGAGATTATGTATGCGCCAGCGCCGCCCGAGCCGGAGTGGATTGAAATATTTAACAAGAGCAGCAAAACGATTAATCTAAGAAAATATCAGATTGCTGATGATGCATCGAAAGTTACTATTACTACAAAAGATTTTATAATTCAGCCGGGTGAGTACGTAGTTGTAGCCAAAGATTCTAATATATTTTCATTCTACCGCGATATAAGCAAAGTGATTATTACTTCAATTCCTTCTCTTAATAACAGCGGTGACAGAATAGAAATTTCGGATTCGTTAAATCGAATGATAGATTCGCTTAAATATCGTTCAACGTGGGGCGGAGCTGCCGGAAAGTCCCTTGAAAGGATTGCGGCAGAATCAGCTTCGGATGATTCAACAAACTGGAAAACAACCAAAATGGAGAGAGGCACTCCGGGCAAAATAAATTCTGTTTCAAAAAAGAATTATGATATAATTTTATTATTTAAAAGTGTTAATCCAACCAAACCTATAATTGGTCAGAAAGTAAAAATTAATATTCTCTTCTGGAATCCAAGTAAAAATAAAGCTCTTTTTATTTGCAAGCTTTATGAAATATTAAAAAACGGAAGTAAGCTGCTATTAAAAGAAGAAAGTGTAGAAGTGCCAAGTATTGAAGATGCCGGTTTTCATTTTTCACAAATGGAGTATAATATTGAATCATTGGAAACAAAAAGAACATTTGAATATTTTGCCGATTACCCGCTTGATGAAGACACAACTAATAACCGGTATCAATTTTCTGTTTTCCCCGGTTATCCAAAGAATTCAGTTGTAGTAAATGAAATAATGTATAATCCTGTTAACGGAGAACCAGAGTGGATAGAGCTGTTCAACAACTCTATCTATAATATTGATTTAGAAGAATGGTCCATTTCGGATCTTCTTGCAACTCCGGTAAAAACAAAACTTCAACCAAAAGGAATAACATTTCTACCGGGCACATTTTTAGTAATTTCCAAAGATACAGTGATTAATAATTTCCACCGGTCGGTTCCTTCGCAGCTGATTGTTAACACATTCGCAAATCTTAATAATGATGCCGATGCTGTAATAATTAAAGATGCTAATGACGGAACAATTGATTCGGTTCGGTACGATAAATCCTGGGGCGGAGAGAACGGAAAATCATTAGAGAGAATTAACATAACCGGTGAATCCAACGAACGCCTTAACTGGGGTTCTTCTAAAGACGTTGAGCTTAGTTCGCCCGGAAGAATTAATAGTCTTACTCCAAAAGATTATGATTTGACAATAACAGGAATCTCTATCGTTCCTCTTTATGCTTCATTTGATGAGGATGTTAACATAGCAGTAAAAGTTTTTAATAACGGAATGAAATCCGCAGATAAATTTACGGCTCTGTTTTATTTCATTTCAGGTAATGATACTTCTTATTTCAGTCAGGGAATCGGGTCAAATTTATCTTCTAAAGATTCAGTTCTTGTTTTATCTTCTTCGAAAATAAAACTTGATAAACCGAAACGCGTCTACTGCAAAGTTCTTTTTGACAAAGACATGGATAATCTTAATAATTATTATGCGGCTGATGTAAATACCGGATATAAAAGAAATTCCTTGCTCGTAAGCGAAGTAATGTACAACCCGCTTGATGGCGAGCCGGAGTGGATCGAATTCGTAAACAATTCGAACGAACCGATTAATTTAAAAGATTGGAAAGTTACCGACCTTCTTCCTTCTGTTGTAAAGGTATCTGTTTCTAACGTCGATAAATTTTTGCAGCCCGGTGAATATGCGGTTTTAACACCGGACACAAATAAGTTTATGTTTATTCCGCCAAAGAATTTTTTCCAGGTTAAGTTTGGTTCGCTTGGGAATACAAGTGATGGTATTGCAATTTATGATTTTCGCGGTGCCGTGATCGACAGCTTTATGTATAATTCCAGGTGGGGCGGAGCTAAAGGTATTTCATTAGAAAGAGTTTCTTTAAGCGCAGCTTCAACGGATAGTACTAACTGGACAACTTCATTAAACCGCTATGGCGCTACACCGGGACTCCAAAACTCGATTCTATATGTTCCAAAGTATCGAAGAAGCGACCTCGTTATAAATGAAATTATGTTTGATCCTTCTACGGGTAATTCGGAGTTTATAGAACTATTCAATACGTCGGCAGATTCCATTCAGATTGGCGGTATGAATCTGATTTGCGGAAGCAATAAAAAAATTCCGCTGTCAAAAGTATGGTATAAAATTCCACCGGCATCATATCTAATCTTTGCAAGCGATTCAACAATTTACAACAATTATATTGGGTTACAGGGCAGCTTTCTTTTACTCAATAGATCATTAAGCTTGTCTAACGATGGAGCAATTCTTGTGATTAAAGATGCGCGCAATACAACTATCGATTCGATTTATTATTCTCCCGGCTGGCATAATAAAAATTTGCTGTTTACAAAAAACCGATCTCTTGAACGGCTTAATCCCTTATTAGACTCTAATGACAATACAAACTGGAGTTCGTCGGTTGCGCCAGAAGGTGCTTCCCCCGGAAAATCAAATTCAATTTTTACTGAAACAATTGTAACAGAATCGAAAGCTGTAATAACGCCAAATCCTTTTTCTCCGGATAACGACGGGTTCGAAGACTTTGCAACAATCAATTTTAATATTGCAAAAAAACTTGCTCAGGTTAGATTAAAAGTATTCGATAACCAGGGCAGACTTGTTAGAATAATTGCTCATAATCGTCCTTCCGGTCCAAGCAACTCTGTAATATTTGACGGGCTTGATGATAACGGGCGGGCACTTAGAATTGGAATTTATATATTGCTTATTGAAATTGTAACCGAGTCCGGCGAAAATAGCGTTATTAAACTTCCCGTGGTCATTGCTAGAAAACTCTAACTAACTATAGAAACTATATGAAGACAACACAATTAATTGAAGAATTTCTAAAACAGAAAAATATTGCTGTTGCCGGAATTTCTAGAAAACCGCAAGATGCAATTGGAAATTTGGTTTACAAGAAATTTATGAATGCCGGTTACAATGTTTTTGCAATTAACCCTTATGCAGATGAGATTGAGGGAGAAAAATGTTACCGCAGCTTAAAGTCCCTTCCTACAAAACCAGATGCTGTCTTTATTTCAACAAATTCAGGGCAGTCGTTAAATGTTGTAAAGGAATGTGCCGAATTGGGTGTTAATAAAGTCTGGTTTCACAGATCATTTGGACAGGGAAGCTATGACAGCCAAGCTGAAAAGCTTTGCAAAGAAATGGGAATTGATGCAATTATCTATGGCTGCCCGATGATGTTTGTTAAACCGGTCGACTTTGGACATAAGTGCATTAAATTCTTTATGAAGATAGGCGGAAAGCTTAAATAAATTATAAAACTATTTAAGATTGACTTGCGTGAATAATTTTGTGTACAAAAAAACTTTGTCTCTTAGTGACAAAATAAAAAGATACAATTAGATGCCGCCGATTCACAAAGAGACAAACAAAAAAACTACTCAAACTTAACGATATTCAGATCGTAGTCGCCTACTATGTAGGCATAATTAGAGTATAGTACAATTGAGCGTGCATTTCCATCTAACGCAAGTTCTTTTACTATTTTCGGATTAGTAATATCGGTTACATCAACAATAACAAGGTCTTTATTACCGGCGGCAAGAAATGAATAATATTTATTTGTGCTTTGCTTATATATTATCTTTGAATCGTGCACATCTCCACCGATAAGCAGGCTTGATTTAACAGAAGGAATCCCTTGCCGGCTGCTTACCGGCTGAACGAAATAGACGCCGCTTTCTGAGCCTATGCAAGCTTTGTCTAACCAGCTGGAAACAGATAATAATTTAGCAGTAATACTTGTAGATGGCGATGTAACGGGAATTGTTGGCAGCAGAGTCATATCATAAAATTTTACTTTGCCGTCATAATCGGTTACTATTAAATCTGATTGTGATGTTATAGCTACTCCTGTTGAGTTGGCTTGCTGGTCAACTGAAAATTCCATTGTTGGCTGATAAGCATTGGCAATATTAAAGACTCTTACACCGCGGCTAAGCTGCGATGCTACATAAAGCCGCGCTCCTTCAGATTCAATATCGCTGTAGAATCCTCCGGCTATAAAAGATTTAGTTACCGGGGCAAGGTAAGCATTACCATGAATTTCGAAAATTGTTAATGCATTTCCGCCGCAGCCGGCAAATAAGTTTAGCGTGGAGTTATCATACCTTTTAGCATAAAGATCGTACACAGTAGTAAGAGAAATTTTTTTTCTGAACTCCGGGTTTTCAGGATCGGAAATTCTGTAGATAGAAAGACCGGTTAAATCACCTACGTATAAAGCGCTGTTAATAGCTTCAACGGCTTCACCGCCGTTTAACCCTGTTATACGTTTTACTACTTTAATGTTTGGAAAAGGATTGTCAGTGGTTGTTGGATTAGTTGGGTTTGATCCGTCGTCTTTCTTCTCGTCGCAATTTACAACGAAGAATAAAACCACGATAACCGAAAGAACAAGTTTTAGATAAGCTTTCATTTAAAGCTCCAGCATTTAGAGTGAAGTAATAGATCTAATTTTCTAACCAAAATTATTGATTATCAACAATTGCATCAAGGATTCTATTTGAACTGAAATCGTAAATAATATTGACTTCCGGTTTGTTTTACTTTTTTGTAATGCATGTGTATTTTGCATCCCAATAATTAATTCCTCTTAATATTATTGATAAATCTAATTGAAATAAGATCTATTTGGCGGGAAAAATTACTCAATCGTTCTTTTAGATACCGGTTTTTAGTAACAGTAATTGTGCTGGTTGTAGTATTACTTTCGCTTGCCCGCTTTCTAGATTACAACGAGGAACTTACCGGCTTCGCATTCAACGACCCGTTATTAATCCTGTTCAGCCCAGTTGATGTAACGTGGTTTACATTCGGATTGATTTACATTTCCATATTGGTTGCTTTGGTTTCCTTGTCATTTTATCCGGAAGATCTTCTCATAGCACTTCAATCATACAGTCTTATTTTCTTTTTCAGGTTCTGCACAATTTTCTTTTTACCATTAGATGCGCCTCCCACAACCATTTCTTTAACAGATCCTTTTGTTGAATTTTTTGGCGGCGGAGAAACATTACACCGCGATCTTTTCTTTTCTGGTCACGTCGCTACAATGTTTATATTTTATTTAACCAGCAGGAATATGATTCTTAAAAAAATTTTTCTGGTAAATACTTTTCTTATTGCCGCTGCGATTTTAATTCAACATGTTCATTATACAGTAGATATAATTGCCGCCCCGTTCTTTACTTATACTTCCTATAGAATGGTTCTTTTTGTAAACAATAAAAAATAATTTCTTTGGGAATTATTTTTATCCTGTTTGCGTTTAGAAGATTAGTCATTTTATTCAATAAATCATGATATCAGAAGCAGTTTATTTGCATTATTTAGACTCCTTGCTAAAAGGCGATAAAAAACAGTGTGCTCAAATTGTTATAAATTTAGTTGAAAGCAGTATACCGCTAAAAGAGATTTATGTTCAGCTTTTCCAGCGCTCGATGTATAGAATTGGTCAGATGTGGGAAAAAGAAAGATGCAGCATAGCATCTGAACATATAGCAACAAAAATTACCGAGTCCCTTATCGAATCTACAAGCAGATATTTTTTAAACGGGCGTTATTCAAGTAAACTTGCTGTTATTACATGCATCGATAAAGAGTATCACGAGCTTGGCGCTCGAATGGTAGCCGGTTTTTTTGAAGTTAGCGGCTGGAATACTTTATACCTTGGATCAAATACTCCTCAAGCATCTCTAATTGAACTGATTAAAGAAAAGAAACCGGATGTAGTCGGTATTTCAAATAATTTTTATATAAATATTTGCCGACTTCTAAAATTAATAGATCAAATTCATCTCAGTACGCCGGATCAGCAAATAATTGTGGGCGGACAGGCATTATCTGGCGGACAATCGGAAATATTAAGCAAGTATCCGAATGTAAAATATATTTCCTGTCTTGATGAACTCGAAAAGTTTATTTCTGCCAGTAGTCCGGCTAACTAACCTCGGTTTTCCGCTTCGAATTTTATTTCTGTATTTTAACCTACAATTTTTTATAGGAATAGTACACAATGAAAAAAACGTTCCTTGTTTTCACCTTGGTAATTTTATCTTTTCTTTCTTCTTGCACCTCAAATAAAAATCTAATTACAGATATAATAAGCCCAATAAACTTAACTGCAGGAAAGATCGATTCTGTTCTTATCTCGGATCTCTTTTATTCTGAAGATTACGATGTGCATTTTATGAACAACAAAAATATTTCGGTTAATTACAATAAAAATTCCGGAATGATTTACTTTCAACCGGATGAAAAATTTGCCGGAATTACTTTAGTCGATTTTATAATTGATGGCGCAGCTTATTCAATCCCCGTCCGCTCCCAAATTCTACGTAAGTTTAATTTCACTTTTAAGCCGGATAAAAATTATAAAGTGCTTAACCTCTTCGGCAGCTTTAACGGTTGGGATAGAACTAATTTACCTATGACAGATAAAAATAACGACGGAGTTTTCGAAATTGAAATACCGCTTGAACCGGGAAGATATCAATACAAATTTTTTGGCGACGGAACAGAACTGATTGATCCATTAAACAACATAAAAGTTCCTAATGGCATGGCCGATTTTAATTCTGTCTTTGAAGTTAAGGAAGATAGCAGCAGCAAAAACTTTTTGCATTTTCTTAATTACGAAGAGAAAAAGAGTAAACTGCAATTTGAATTTTATTACGAAAATAATTTTTACACTCCGCCAATTACAAATGATAATGTAATTGCTCTTATTGATAATCAAAAAATTAACAGAGATCAAATTGAAACAACAGGAAGAAATATTAAATTGTTTATTAACGATAACGATCTGTTGAATAAACAGGTTATTCGTATAGCGGTTAATGCGAACAATAATTCATCGAATATTCAGTCAATATTTTTAGTTAATGGGAAACCAGCGGCTTTAACCGAAAAGTTTTTATGGAATGATGCAATTATTTACTCTCTT
>DYHC01000101.1:5048-7273 GCA_020724325.1 Melioribacter roseus | reverse complement strand
CCTGGATTTTGGACGAATGAAGTGTTTTAATTGTATTGCGCAGGTGATTAATGTTATCAATTACATTAATTCCTCCTTCGGTAGTAAGTTCCTGCCTCTTCTCAGGTACTATTGTAGCAAGTTCAGGTTGAACGTCACAAGCAATATCAATAATTTCATCAACGGCTGCCATTTCAAGATCGAGTTTTGTTGTAATCAGCTCTTTTAACAATCTTACATCTCTTTCATTAATATGTCTTCTATCTTCGCGCAGATGAACAACAATTCCATCAACTCCGTAAACTTCAGCCATTAATGCAAAAGTAACAGGATCGGGCTGAACTTCCCCGCGTGCATTTCTTAGAGTTGCAACGTGATCAATATTTAAACAAAATCTCATATAATACCCTTTCCAATTTTCGAATTAAACTTTTGACTGGTAAATTGTAAAGCCCGCTCAAAATTAAAAGCGATAATCAAATTTCGAACTTAATACCCTGTGCAAGAGGGAGTTTGGTTCCGAAATTTATTGTGTTAGTCTGACGCCTCATATATTGTTTCCATGAATCGGATCCAGATTCCCTGCCGCCGCCGGTTTCTTTTTCACCTCCGAAAGCACCGCCAATTTCTGCCCCGGAAGTACCAATATTTATATTAGCAATTCCGCAGTCACTTCCCCAGGGTGAAAGAAATGTTTCCGCCTCCCTTATGTTATTTGTAAATATTGATGATGATAACCCTTGAACAACATCGTTCTGAATATCGATAGCATTTTGAACTTCACCATTGTATTTAATTAAATAAAGTATTGGCGCAAAAGTTTCTTCCTGAACTATTTTAAAATGATTTTCGGCTTCTACAATTGCTGGTTTAACGTAACAGCCAGATTCAAATCCATTACCTGAAAGTACTTCTCCGCCAAAAATTATTTTGCCGCCTTCTTCTATTACACGCCTTAATGCTTGATTAAATTCTTCAACAGCAGATTTATCAATTAAAGGTCCAACATTATTTTTTTCATCTAACGGGTTTCCAATAGTTATACTTGAATACGCTTTAACAAGTGAAGTTTTTACTCTTTCGTAAATTTCTTCGTGAACAATTAATCGGCGTGTTGTTGTGCATCTTTGTCCCGCCGTTCCAACTGCACCGAAAACAACAGCAGGAATTGCAAGTTTAAGATCTGCATTCGGAGTAATAATAACAGCATTGTTTCCGCCAAGTTCAAGAATTGTTTTACCAAATCTTTTTGAGATAACTTCTGCAGCATGCTTACCAATAGCAGTAGAGCCGGTAAGCGAAATAAGAGGAACGCGTTTATCATTAAGCATCTTTTCGCCAACAGTAGAACCTTTACCTATAATAAGCGAGAATAATCCTTCCGGCAAATTATTTTCTTTAATTACATCTGCTAAAATATTTTGTACAGCAATTGCACATAAAGGTGTTTTTGATGAGGGCTTCCATAAATTTGAATCGCCGCATACGGTTGCAAGTGCGCTGTTCCAAGCCCATACAGCTACAGGAAAGTTGAATGCCGTTATTATTCCTACAACACCAAGCGGATGATATTGGTCGTACATTCTATGGTTCTCACGTTCGCTTACCATTGTAGAGCCGTAGAGCTGACGCGATAAGCCAACTGCAAAATCGCATATGTCTATCATTTCCTGAACTTCGCCTAATCCTTCCTGAAGAGATTTGCCCATTTCATACGAAACAAGTCTTCCAAGAGGGTCTTTATAAAGCCGCAATTTATTTCCGAGTTGTCTAACAACATCACCGCGTTTTGGTGCTGGAACTTTTCGCCAATATTTGAACGCTTCGTAAGATTGTGATGCAACTATTTCATAATCATTTTCTGAACATTGATAAACTTTTGCAATTTGTTTTCCATCTGCGGGAGAAATTACATTTATAATTCCATTATCAGTTGTTGTAAACCATTTTAGTCCGGTTGAAGCTCCAAAATTTTCTTCCCTAATTCCTAATTCTTTCAAGAAATCCATTTTTACCTCATTAATTCTGAATATTATTTTTATTGTAGTAATTGAATTGAACCTATAGAGGCTTTCAAAAAATCTAATTCTGTTTCTAAATTATCCTTTCTAATCGTGCAATCAAATTGAATTATTTTGTTTTCTTTATTGGCAAAAAATATTTTGTAGTTAATAAAGGTTTCTTTTTCGCTCTTTAATTGTGTGAATTTTATTCCCGATTTAGAAAAAGAACCCATCGACAATTTA
>DYHC01000101.1:429-5038 GCA_020724325.1 Melioribacter roseus | reverse complement strand
TTGCGGAATTTATTTGCTATCATATTCCTATAATTATTCATTTTTAATTCTACGCTTGCGGCGGAATCGGAATAATCAATTGATCCAACACTTAATAAACTTCCTGTATTTTCATTGAAGAAGAGATAAAGCGGAGAATAAGTAAATGTGTTTTGGCTTGAATCTAAAAATTTATTCTTCGATTCAACTTTTCTGGATAATTCTGCTGACTGAAATAACCAATTTAGTGGAGGGTTAAATTTACATTGAAGAATGTCATCAACAATATCAGTCGATATTTTAGATTTGTCATAATTGTAAAAATCGCCGCTGAACCAATCCGGTTCATCGCCGGATTTGCAGCCGGCTAATAGTAACAGGAACGGAATGATTAATAACTTGAAAATCTCTTTTAGTGATTCCCTTTTCATTTTCTATCTGATAATAAATACTGGGACAAATTTACACAAAATGTTTAACTAAAAAAGAGGTGTATTTCAAATCGCTTTTTTGTGTCACTGAATTTGATACTGCATGTGTAAGTTTATATCTTTGTAATGAAGCTTAAAACGAAAATGAAATTCATTAATTACCAAAAAATTACCGGCAGAAAGAATCTGCGCAACTTTCTCCCTTCCCGCCTCGAAGAGGTATTCTAATTTATTTATCCAATCCGGCAAATAATCAGTTAACAAACATTTTAGGAGTAATCCGGCAATGGATAAAATTAAATTCAACGAAAAAGTAGATATAACCGCAGCAAACGTTCACGCTATACTTAAAAAGACCATGCTTATAGATGGATTCGATCTGGTGCTTGATCTTGTAAGAAGTAATGGTTTAACAATAGTTGATGAAAAGAGCGGCGATGAGTATTTAGATTACTTTACATTCTTTGCATCATCTCCAATTGGATTGAATCACCCTAAATTAAATACAAATGAATTCCGCAGCGAGCTATCTTTAGCCGCACTTAATAAACCATCAAATTCGGATATCTACACAGTTGAGATGGCAAAATTTGTTGATACTTTTTCACGAACTGCCAAACCTGATAAATTCAAACATCTCTTTTTTATTGATGGAGGCACGCTTGCAATTGAAAATGGCTTGAAGGTTGCATTCGATTGGAAGGTAAGAAAGAATTTTGAACGGGGCTATAAAGAAGAAAAAGGTCATCAGGTAATTCATTTCAAAGAAGCATTCCACGGGCGTTCCGGTTACACAATGTCTCTTACAAATACTGATCCGGCAAAGATCAATTATTTTCCGAAGTTTAACTGGCCAAGAATTATTAATCCAAAAATAAAATTTCCTTTAGAAGAAAATCTAAGCGATATTATCAGACTTGAAGAACATGCAATAAAAGAAATTTATTCTGCGATAAAAAATAACCCCGATGATATTGCCGTTATTATTATTGAACCAATTCAGTGCGAAGGCGGCGATAACTTCTTTAGAAAAGAATTCTTTGTGAAGTTAAGAGAAATTGCTGATGAGAATGAAATATTATTGATGTACGATGAGGTTCAAACAGGTATTGGTATGACCGGCAAAATGTGGGCTTACGAACATTATGTTGAACCGGATATAATTGCATTCGGCAAGAAGACACAAATTTGCGGAATAATGGTTTCTGATCGAATTGATGAAGTTGAAGAAAATGTGTTTAGAAAGTCGAGCCGGATCAATTCAACATGGGGCGGAAATCTTGTTGATATGGTACGTTCAAGAAAAAATCTGGAAATAATTGAAGAAGAAAATCTTGTTGAAAATTCGAGAGTGGTAGGAAAATATCTCTTACACAATTTGATCGAATTGCAGAATGATTTTCCAATGTTGATCTCCCAGGCACGCGGACTTGGATTATTATGTTCAATTGATTTACCATCCGCAGAAATAAGAAAAAAATTCTTGGACGAATTATATAAAAACAAGATGATTATGCTTGGATGCGGGGCAAAAACGGTTCGTTTTAGAACTCCATTAATCGTAAGCAAAAATGAGATTGATATAGGAATTTCGATTATCAGAAATGTTTTGGCTTTAATGAAGAAGGTATAATTTATAATTGAGAATTCAGAATTGAGAATTGAGAATTAATTTTCTATTAATGGAATTAGATTCTAATTTTACATTGTACATTATATACAGGTGTTCGCGTGTCAAAATTATTTGTAGTTGCAACACCAATCGGAAATCTCTCCGATATAACTTACCGCGCAGTAGAAACACTTAAGTCGGTTGATTTAATTGTTTGTGAAGATACACGCGTTACAAAAATTCTTTTAGATCATTACCAAATTAGCAAACCGTTGTTTGTTATAAATGCACAAAATGAATCCAGAAAGATTCCGGAACTAATAGAAAAAATAAAATCTGGATTAAATTGTGTTTTCGTTTCAGATGCCGGTACCCCGTCAATTTCAGATCCCGGGACAAGAGTAGTTAATGCTGCAATTAAAAATGGTATTGAAGTGATTGGTATTCCCGGTCCAAGTGCTGTAACTCTTGCATTGAGTATAAGCGGATTACCAACCGACTCATTCGTTTTTGAAGGATTCCTGCCACAGAAGAAGGGACGCCGGAAAAAGTTGAATGAGCTATCTGCAGAGGAGAGAACAATTGTCATATACGAATCAACTTACCGGATTGAAAAGTTATTGAATGAATTAAATGAATTCATGCCAGATAGACAAATTGTAGTTGCCAGAGAATTGACAAAGAAGTTTGAAGAATTGTGGCGTGGTACTGCATCAGAAATTTTGAATGGATTTGATAAGAAAATTATTAAGGGTGAGTTTGTAATAGTAATTGCACCGCAAGATTTTAAAATGTAGATACGCGATACATCCCTTCTCAAAATGTTTTATCCAAGAAGCCGCGTATGGTGTTATTTATTTATGTCAAAATACAAAAACATATTTCGCATTGAATCAACGCGATTGAAAAATTGGGATTATAGCAATCCATGGTGGTATTATGTAACAATTAGACAAAAAATCACATTGATCATTTCGGTAAAATTGAAAACGGCAAAATGATATTAACTGAATTAGGGAAAATTGTTGAGGAATGTTGGACCCAGATTCCAAAACATTTTAAAATGGCTGATATAGATTATTATATCATTATGCCAAATCATTTACATGGGATAGTTATTATTAACCCAATTGTAGAGACGGGATACATCCCGTCTCAAGATGAATTATTTGAGACGCCCGATCGGGCGTCTCTATATCTTTTGGTTGATGAAAAGCCGTTAAAATATTTTTTTGAAATTTTCTTTCATATCGCCTCGTTCAAGTTCAGCAAAATCATTTAAGAGTTTAGATAAATATTTTTTATCCAGATCGTTTTTATACTTTTTTGATATTTCGTGAAGATCAGAAACATCTCTTGGTCTGAATGCAAAAAGTTTATACAATATTAAATCTTCTAACGAACAAAACGGAAGATTTAATTTACCGAATTCTTTTCTTGTACTTCTCTGAATAACTTTTTTGTCAAATTCAGTAAGTCCAGCTGCAAAATCAATTCTGATATTTGTGCCTTTATCAATTACTGGAAGCACAAAGTATTTTTGAAAGAACATTATTGGACCGCTGAATAGAGGTTCAAAATTACTTATAATCTTTTCGCCTACATCATTTATTTTATCTAAATCGATAAGAAGAGTTACATCAACATCATTTGTTGTTCTTTGTATCTTATATGAAATTAAAGCTATACCACCGATAATTGAATAAGAGATTTTTTGATTAGCGCAAAATTCATCAATGTTTTTAAGTGTTATTTCGAATGGAGTCATTTTTTAAAAAGTTGCACGAGTTTAATTCTGTCTTCGCATTTCTCTTTAATCTTTTCTTCTACTAATTCTTTACTTTGTTTATATTGTTCAACTATCTCTTTAACATAGCTCATAAATTCCAAAAAATTTGAGTCAGAAACTGGTTGGCGGTTTTCTTCAATAAATTTGAATCCTTCAGCACGTGCTTTGTATATTTCTTTGTCGGTCATCTATCTAGCTCTTTTCTGCAACAAATATAACCTTTATTTCAATAATATTTTTTGTTGTAGAGACGGGATACATCACGTCTCAATTATTTGAGACGCATTGCTTGTCCCGCCTGATGGATATGACGCCTTTACCATTAGGTGTTATTATTGGTAAATTCAAACCACTATTTAAACACATTGTAAGTTTTAATTTATCTTATTTCTATTTTATCCCGAACACCGCTAATATTGCTTCATCAATTTTTTTGATTACTTCATTACTAACGCTGCCTCTAATTTTTACTAATCTAATCTTGTAATCTATTGGGTGTATCTGAAGACAATCTGCAATTGATTTCTTTATTAATCCATTTTCTTCTGTTGGTTCTATTTCAACATTGGTCTTTACTTGTGCTTTTTTCTCAGTCCATGATGTTACCGGTACTACTTGAATTACAGAAAGTATTTCATTGTAAATATTATTTGTTACAACAATGCATGATCTTATTTTTCCAGTCTCAGCTCCTTTTATTGGCTCCAGATTAATATCAATTATCATTCCCCTTTCAATTTTCATCAGGCCATTCCTTTATTGAATCATCTATCCATTCTTTGTTAGATTTTTCTTTGG
>DYHC01000101.1:0-419 GCA_020724325.1 Melioribacter roseus | reverse complement strand
TAAATAGAGTTCAGAATTTGTGCTGATGACTTTAATTTTTCTAATTCGATTTCTTCTTTCAACTTATCAATTGCTTTGCGAACCAATTCACTTTTATCCTTAAAGCCATATTTTGAATAATGACTTATAAATTCATGATGCTCTTTTTTTATACTTATTTTTATTTGTTCCATAAAACTAGCCCCTATTTTAGGGACTAAAAATAACTGCCAAATTTTAGATAAGCAATATAAAAATTGGAGTGACTTTTTGAATAAAGGAATTTAGATACGAAGCAACCATTATTGAAAAAATTTGAGACGCCATTGCTTGTCCCCATCCGCGGGATATGGCGTCTTTACAAAAAATTATTCCGAATCGTATTGAATCAAGGACATGCACTTCATCATCTTGCACAAGTCCACAGTTTCCAATTTGTT
>DYHC01000100.1:4101-7275 GCA_020724325.1 Melioribacter roseus | reverse complement strand
AGAATTGAAAAAACATGTTAACAGTTTTAAGTGCACTTAAGTTAGCTTTAGAATATTTCGAAAAGAAAGGAATTTCCTCCTCAAGAGCTAATGCAGAAATTCTTTTAGCAAATACTCTTAATTGCAAGCGCCTGGATCTCTACTTAAAATTTGATCAGCCGCTTAAAGAAATTGAAGTAGAAATATTCAGACAGTATATTGCGCGGCGTGGAAAGTATGAACCTGTTCAGTATATAGTGGGTAATACAGAATTTTATGGACTAATTCTGGAAGTAAATCCATCCGTACTAATTCCACGTCCGGAAACCGAAATTCTTGTTGAAACTATTTTGAATGAGGTTAATGCAGCTGATGCGCCAATGATACTTGATATTGGTTGTGGAAGTGGAAATATCTCTATTGCACTCGCTAAAAATATTCCTAATGCAGAAATATTTTCGGTTGATATTAGCGAAGCAGCTATTGAAGTCGCACAGAATAATGCAAGAAAAAATAATGCCCAGAATATCAATTTTATTATTGGCAATATTGTCTCAAATGATTTGTTAAACGAATATTTTTTTGACGTGATAGTTTCTAATCCGCCTTATGTTGGCATTGATGATTATAATTCATTACATACAGAAATAACTTCGTATGAACCGGTCTTTGCAGTTACCGATAATGAAGATGGATTGAAATTTTATAGAAAGATTTCCGAAATTGCAGCCGAGAGATTAAAAAAGTGTGGGAAATTATTTTTTGAAATAGGTTTTGGACAATCTAGTAATGTACATAAGATTATGTTTGACCAAGGTTTCGAAGAGATAAAAATTGTAAAAGATTACCAGCGAATTAACAGAGTAATTTACGGTATAAAAAAATGAGAGCATTAGTTCAGCGTGTTACCGAAAGTTCTGTAGAAGTACTTTCTACTAAATACTCAGCTAGTATAGGTAAAGGAATGGTAATACTATTAGGAGTTAGGGAAGGCGATACGATTGAAGAACTGAACTATTTGGCAGAAAAATGTTCTAACCTCCGCATATTTGAAGATGAACAGGATAAGATGAACCTTTCCATTAAGGATGTTGGCGGTGAAGTGCTTGTGATTTCACAATTTACATTATACGGAGATACGCGAAGAGGAAACCGCCCCAGTTTTATTGATGCTGCTCGTCCAGAAGTTGCAGATCAACTTTACAATAAATTTGTACTTAGAATGAAAGAAATTCTTGGAGAAGAAAAAGTTAAATGCGGAATATTCGGTGCTATGATGCTCGTAAAAATATTTAATGATGGACCGGTTACAATTTTAGTAGAATCTAAAAATGATATTCTGTTAAAATCCGTTTAATCTGTTCCATCTGCGTTCAATTAAATTTTTTATTTCAAAAGGTACAATTTTGCATTCAACGGTTATGATTTTCATTGATGGCGTAGGAATTGGTAAAGAGGATTATAAAAACAACCCCTTCTTCAAATTTGGATTCAAAACATTTACAGAAAACTTTGGGTCGATTCCCCACCTAAATAATCAGAAACTCTCCAACTCTCACGGTTCCCTTTTCCCGGTCGATGCAATAATGGGAGTGCCGGATATTCCGTTAAGCGGCACAGGGCAAACTTCAATTTTTTGTGGTGTAAATGCTCAAAAAATTCTCGGTAGGCATTTTGGTCCATATCCTTATTCAACCTTAGTACCAATCATTAAAGAAAAAAATTTGTTGCGGGAATTTAAGCTAAGAAAGAAAAAAGTAAGCTTTGTAAATGCGTATCCTAAAGTATTTTTCGATTATGTTAATTCGGGAAGAAGCAGATTAAGTGTTACTACACTAAGCTGTCTGTTAACCGGAATCCGGCTTAACAATGTAAAAGATTTACACCAAGGGAAAGCACTTAGCGCAGAAATTGATAACAGCCGATTTGTAGAACGGATGAATTACAAACTTCGCATTATTAAGCCGGAAACTGCTGCAAACCGGTTAATGCGAATTGCATCAGAAAATCATTTTACATTATTCGAAATCTTTCACACAGATCATCTCGGTCACGGTAGAAATATTGACTTGCTCGAATATACCACGGGAATACTAGACCGCTTTCTCCTTCATCTAACTCGAAAGCTTAAGAAGAATATGACATTAGTTGTTTGTTCAGACCATGGAAACTTTGATGACTTATCAATAAAAATGCATACACTTAATCCCGCACTTGGAATGGTATTTGGTCAATACTCTAATGAATTGTCAAAAAGAATTAAAACACTTGCAGATATTAAACCCGCTATTTTGGAGATGTATGATTGAATAAATACCCGCTCATAAAGTTTGTTGCGGTTTTTATTTCGGGAATTGTTTTACAATCAGTGATTAGGATTAATCTTACCTACTTAGTAATTATCTTTTTAGTTTTCATTCTTCTTACCGTTCTGCTCCATTTTTTGTATAGAAAACAAACCAATAAATGGACAGGTTTTATTATTCTTCTTGCATTGCTCTCATCAGGTATGGTTCATTATGCTCTAAATAAAAGTGAAAAAGTTAAATATCCGTTTGATCTTCCGGTAATAAAAGATGCGTACTTATTCGGTAAAGTTGTAGATGTAAACCTGATGCGTCCGGATAGAATAATATTCTATTTATCGGTTGATTCCATTCAAAGTGCAGAAAAACATTTTAAAGGTAAGATCCAACTACTTTCTACTGTAAAAGACTCAACTCATAATCTTGATGGTTTTTATCAAAAAATTGCAATTGGAAATTACGTAAAAGCAAAAGGAACAATTACACGCGCACGAGATAACCGGAATCCCGGTGAGTTCGATTATGAATCGACTTTAACCGAAGCCGGAATAAATGGATTATTGGTAATTTACCGTGTTAGCGATATTAAAATAATATCTGACCGGATAGACTACCAGAAAAATGCAGCATTCAATCTTAGAAAAAGTATTGATGAAGTAATAAGGAAATATCATAATAGTTCAACTGCATCCTTACTACGTGGACTGCTTCTAGCTGATAAGAGTATGATCAACTTCGAAACAAAAGTTGATTTTATAAATGCAGGTGTAATTCATGTCCTTGCCGTATCAGGACTTCATGTTGGTTTCATAGTATTAATATTTGTTTTTCTCTTTAAGAGATTAAATCCCTACTACAGATACGGCTTTACTATAATTGGTTTATTATT
>DYHC01000100.1:0-4091 GCA_020724325.1 Melioribacter roseus | reverse complement strand
GGTTCTTCGTGCAGCAATAATGGCAATTGCAATGGTAATTGCACCATTAACGGGAAGGAGTTATAATAGCATGAATTCTCTAGCACTGGCTGCATTGATAATCCTATTACTGAATCCGGGCGATCTTTTTAATCCGGGCTTTCTATTATCCTTTTCTGCAGTTATTGCGATTGTAACTTTATACCCTCCTATGGCACGATATATTAGCAGATGGAAAATAAAATCCGGAATTGTGAAATATCTTCTATTATTCTTTTCCGTTTCATTCGCAGCACAGATTGGAACTCTTCCATTTACACTTTTATATTTTCATAAGCTATCGTTAGTTGCTTTAATTGCTAACCTAATAGTTATTCCTTTAATTGGTTTTATTGTTGGGCTTGGAATAATGACTTTGATTGCGGGTTCGGTTTTTTACTTTTTGGGTATATCATACGCATCGGCAAATGAGTTCTTATCTTTTCTGTTATTCTCGTTTGTCCGCTTGATGGGAAGATATGAATATGCATTCATATCTATACAAAAATTTTCTTTGTTCGATTCGGTTTTATTCTACAGTGCAGCTTTTTTAATTGCTCTTTTTTGGAAAAGACTTACAAACTGGAAATCGAAACTGATTTTTTCTCTTCTTACAGTTAGTATTCTTTTTACCGGATTCAAAATTGATGACGAAGATTTAATGCCGGATAATAAACTATCTGTCCTCGCGGTTGACGTTGGGCAGGGTGATGCTATTCTAATAAAGTTTCCATACGGAAAAACCGCATTAATTGATGGCGGTAACGCAACCCAATTTTTTGATAACGGCGAACGGATACTTATCCCCTTATTAGACTATCTTGGAATTGACAAAATTGATTACGGTTTTATTACCCATGCCGATGCTGACCATTATAAGGGTTATCTTGCATTAATTGAAAAGAAAAGAGTAAAACAGATATTTAAACCCACACCTGATTTTAATGTTGATAGTGATAATGAATTAGAAAACGCAATAAGGAGTAATAATATTCCTGTTAAGTATTTTGGTAAGTCATTTCTTAAGATTGATGGTGTTAGATTGTACATCCTTAATGACACTACAAATTACATTTTCAGTACCTTCAGTATGAACGATAGAAGCGGGGTATTAAAACTTGTTTTTGGAAATATATCTTTCCTTTTTACCGGCGACTCCGGAATAAAAGCTGAGAAATATTTCCTTAATAATTATGGCAGTTTTCTTAAAAGTAATGTACTTAAAGCCGGGCATCATGGAAGCAAAACGAGCAGCAGTGAAAACTTTATTGATACAGTAGAACCAGAGTATGTTGTAATATCTGCTGGTGTTGTAAACTTTTTTAATCATCCAAGTCCGGAAATTATTGACCGGTTTAATTCAAAAGGAATTAAAATTCTTAGAACCGACCATTCGGGTGGAATATTATTACAATCTGATGGCTGCACAATAAAAAATATTAATTGGAAAAAAGAATAACTCGGCGTTATATTTTGAATGCAAAAGTTACCGGGCTAATGAATCTTTTTAAAAACTTCTCTCTTAAATATTATAATACTTTTGGCGTTGATGTTAATGCCAAATACTTTCTCCAAATGGATTCTGATAAAGATTTAGATCAGTTTTTAAAATCGGAATTGATTAAAAAGGAACCATTACTGATTCTTGGCAGCGGAAGTAATATTTTATTTACGCGGGACTACGAGGGTGTAGTTTTAAAATATTCTAAGAAGGAAATAAGAATAATTGAAGAATCCCAAAACAGTCTTCTTCTTGAATCTGCTGCAGGAGAATTATGGGACGATCTTGTTAGCTATACCGTTTCAAACAAGTTTTATGGAATTGAAAACCTTAGTTTAATTCCCGGAACTGTTGGCGCAGCTCCAATTCAGAATATTGGAGCATATGGAGTTGAACTTAAAGATGTATTGCATAGTGTAGAATATTTAGATCTGGTTAATAACAGTTTTGTTACCTTAACCAATTCAGAATGTATTTTCGGTTATCGAAACAGCATTTTCAAAAATCAGCTTAAAGACAAAATCCTAATTACAAAAATTATTCTGGAATTATCTAAAGAAAAAAAACTTAGACTCTCGTATAAATCCTTACAAGAAGTATTGCATTCCATTCCACAAGAAAAAATTACAATTGAATTAGTAAGCGATACCGTCAAAAAGATCCGCCGCAGTAAATTACCAGACCCTAAAGAATTTGGAAATGGCGGAAGTTACTTTAAAAATCCTGAAGTTGACGGCAGAACAATTAAAGAACTAATAAAACAATTCCACGATATAGTTTATTTCAAACAAAATAAGAATGAGTACAAAATATCGGCTGGATGGTTAATTGAAAAATGCGGCTACAAAGGTAAACGTGTAGGGAATGTTGGCGCATTTGAAAAACAAGCTTTAATAATTACTAATTATGGTGGAGCTAACGGTAAAGAAATTTTGGAATTTGCAGAAAAAATTAGTGCTGATGTGGAAGAAAAATTTGGTATCAAATTAAGTTCTGAAGTGAATATCATTTAATAATATAGAGGCGATTAATGGATCTACAAATTTCCTTAATTGGATTAGGATTGATTGTTTATTTTGTTATGCTGCTTGGTTCAACCCGATTTGCAATCCGGAAAGGATTTAATGCCAAAGTTATGTTTATATCAGCACTTATTCTTCCACCTCTTGCATTAATTATGGTTTTATTGATTAATGGTAAAAAAAATGCAGAACGAGATGAAAAAAATACTTTCGCTAATATCATCTGGGAAATAACACAACCGTTTATTGACCTTGCACATACATCAAGAGCGCTGCTCGGATTAAATATTTCCTATATTCTTGAAGGATTAACTTATTTTGGTGTTGTTGGTTTGCTCGCAATCTATTTTAACGATTATATTAAACTGGATGATATCCGTGCCGGTAATATGGTTGGCGTTTTAACAGCCGGCATTACATTAAGCATGTTATTCCTTGGTGCTGCTGTTGATATAGTTGGTGTAAGAAAGGCGCTTCTTTATGCACTCTCATTTATGTTGTTCGGTAGAATTTTATTATCAACTGCACCTCATCTCGGTTCCCCCGGGCTTTGGAACTCTGCACATATCTATGCAATGTTAGGAATTCTTGGTATCGTAATTGGTTATGGTATGTATCAGCCGGCTGCTTATGCTGCGGTTAAAAAATTTACATCAGAAAATACTGCTGCAATTGATTATGCTATGTTATATGCTTTGATGAACCTGGGCGGTTATTTACCCGGATTGATTTCTCCTCCAGTTAGAAAAGCAACAAGCATTCTGGGTGTCTTTTGGGTTTATGTCGCTTTGACTGCAGCAGGTATTGCAGTTGTATATTTTATTATGACTAAGAAAGCGGTTGCTAAAGCAATTGATGATGCATCAAAAGAAAAAAATGAGAACCAGAAAGAGAATGAAGATGAGCTTTCAAAAATGACTGCAAAGGAGAAATTGAAATTCTACCTTAAAAATTTTCCTTTGAAAGATAAGCGGTTCCTCTTCTTTATTTTTATCCTTATACCTGTTCAAACTCTATTTGCTCATAACTGGCTTACTCTACCTTTATATACAAGCCGGGCATTCGAAGGATTTGTTCAGGATAACTTTGAGTTTTTCGTAAACTTAAATCCGATATTAATTTTTGTTCTTACACCAATGATTGCAGCACTTACATCAAAACGTAATGCATATACAATGATGATAATTGGAACATTTGTAATGGCGTCTCCTACTTTTATTCTGGCATTTGGTCCGAGCATGGAAACGTTATTGGCTTACCTTATTATAATGACAATTGGAGAAGCAATGTGGCAGCCGAGGTTCTTGCAATGGGTTGCTGAAATTGCTCCAAAAAATATGACCGGAATTTATATGGGTATTGGACAGTTCCCATGGTTCCTCACTAAAGTTGTAACAAGTTTCTATTCAGGTTGGTTTTTGATGCAATACTGTCCGGCAGATACTCCGCCGGCTCTAATGAATACTGAATTTATGTGGCTGATCTACGGATTTATTGCAATTGTTAGTCCAGTAAGTTTGTTGCTCGCAAGAATATGGATGTTAAAAGGA
>DYHC01000099.1 GCA_020724325.1 Melioribacter roseus | reverse complement strand
AAAAGTGTACTGTCATTCTGAGCCGAACGAAGTGAGGCGAAGAATCTATCCGTAGATTCTTCATCTCCCGACAAGTCGGGATTCTTCGAAATTACATTTCGAAGCTCAACAACCTTGAAGGTCGTGAGGAAACAGATAACAACTCTTGACCTTCAAGGTTTATGTTCGACTCTCCATAATGAACGCAGCGGATTGGTTGAACGTTTATCGCTCGTCTTTTAGTTATCCTCAATTTATTTTATGATGATCTTTGCGCAAGATTTTAAGAATGCCGGGTCAACATCGGCACCATGACCAGGAGTATCGGTAATTGTTATTGTACCAATTTCGTATTGAGCGCCGCCAATTATGGGGTCTTCTTTCATGAAGAGATAACCATCGAGATCGGCGAACTGAATATTAGGTCTTGCGGACATTACGTGCGCAGCGGCTGAAAGTCCGAGCCGGGTTTCTGTCATACTGCCCATCATACATTTAATCCCAGCTCCTTCCGCAATTGAATTTATTTTAAGCGCATTAAGTATTCCTCCCGATTTTGCCAGTTTGATATTGAAGTAATCGCAGCATTTATTTGAGGCAAGTTTAAATGCATCGTGATGATCGAAGAGAGATTCATCTGCCATAATTGGAATTGAAGTACTTTGGCGAACACGTTTTAGATTTTCGTAGTCCCAGTGAGCAATTGGCTGTTCGCAATATTCTATTCCAAATTGCTCCAATGCTCTTAGGGTATTGATTGCAGTATAGAAATCCCATCCTTGATTAGCATCTACGCGAATAGGAAGCTCGTCACCTATTGCATTCCGCAAACTTTTGATTCGCTCAGTATCAAGTTCTTTTGTAGTACCAAGTTTAACTTTGATTGCCCTAAATCCCATCTGTTTGTATTCAATTGCTTTCTTGGCTACGTACTCCGGGTCTCTCAAACCGATTGTAATATCCGTCCAAAAAATTCTTTTGTCGCCGCCAAGAAGAGAATACAACGGCAGTCCGGCAAATTTGCCAGCAATATCGTATAGCGCCATATCAAATGCGCTGCGGATAGTACTGTTGAAGCGAAGATACATATTCATTGCATTGCATAGTGTTTCAATATCGAGCGGGTTTTTGCCTAAAACTATTTTGGCTAAATCATTTGCAGCGGCAAGACAGGTGGCTTGAGTTTCTCCCGTAATTGCCCAATATGGATTTGCTTCGCCCATTCCATAAATACCTTTGTTGGTTATAAGCTTTACGAAAACACTTTGTGCGCATGGAATTTCCATAATCGCAATTTTAAATGGTTCGTGAAAAGGAATATCGGCTTTGTAAATCTCCACACTGGTAATTTTTAAAGTATTGTTCATTCTATTAGCTCCACTTTAATGTGTGGAATTTTGAGATTTGCTTTGTTGTAATTGCAGTTGAGGAATCACTTCTCTTCTCAGAATTTCTATTGATAATATAGTGAATTACTCATTACCTCAAAAAAACCTTATCATGATAGTATTACGGGTCATCATAAGTTTATTTTGAGTCAATCCGCGAATCAATCTACTGATAAAAAAGGTTGTTATTCATTGGTTAGATTGTTATAATCAATCCAAAATTTTACATTTTGTTCAATGAAAGAGAAAACAAACAACATCAACCTTGCTTCTACAAAACACGTCAATAAATCTATAACGTGTATAACGTGCACGTGCTAGTTTAATCCGCTTTATTTCCTTTATAATTACATAATTTTTTAGGATAACAAAATGGTCATATTAAAATTCGGCGGTTCAAGCGTTGGCAGTGTTGATAGAATTAATCGAGTAATACAAATTTTGGATCAATACTACATCAAAAAGAAAAGAAATTTCTCGGTTGTATTTTCTGCTTTTCAAGGTGTAACAGATAATTTAATCGAAATTGGAAATTCTGCATTTGACCGTAAGAACAATTATAAAGAAGAGTTTAATCGACTTTACCAAAAACATATTGATACAGCAAAAGGACTTAACCCAAATAAAAATGTTGCACTTATTGAAAAATTAAATTACTTATTTACAGAGCTGGAAGAAATTTTACATGGCGTTTATCTCGTTAAAGAGTTAACGGCAAGAACGCTCGATTATATCTTAAGTTTCGGCGAGCGTTGTTCAAACACTATAATAAGTGAAACTCTATTAAACAGAAACATCGCTTGCGATTATTTAGATGCCTCAACATTAATCAAAACAAATAATGAATTCGGAAATGCACGGGTAGATTTTCTAACAACAAACAAAAACATTAAAGGTTATTTCAAAAAGAAAAAGAATCCGCAAATTATCACTGGGTTTATAGGCTCAACAATTAACAATGAAATTACAACTTTGGGACGCGGCGGCTCAGACTATACAGCATCAATATTTGGCGCGGCGCTGAATGTATCTGCAATCGAAATTTGGACTGATGTTGATGGCATTTTAACTGCCGATCCGCGTAAAGTTAAAAATGCATTTCCTCTTAAATCAGTTTCCTATGAAGAAGCAATGGAGCTTTCACACTTTGGAGCGAAAGTGATTTATCCTCCAACGATGCTTCCAGCGCTTCAGAAAAAAATTAAAATCATTATCAAGAATACTTTTAATCCTACTTTTAGCGGAACCGAGATTTCTAACAGTAGCTTAAATGATCAATTTACAATAAAAGGAATTTCTTCAATTGACGATATTTCTATCATACGCGTTCAAGGCGGAGGAATGATTGGCGTTACCGGAATTGCTTCGCGCTTATTCGGTGTGCTTGCAAAAAATAGAATAAATATTATTTTGATTTCGCAAGCTTCATCAGAGCATAGTATTTGTCTTGCTGTTCTGCCGGCATTTGGAGCTAAAGCTAAAAAAGTGATTGAAGAAGAATTCCGGCTCGAAATGATTGATAAAAAAATCGGCTCCGTAATTGTTGATGAGAATCTTTCTATTATAGCAGTTGTAGGCGAAAATATGCGTCATACTTTTGGTATTGCCGGTAAAGTATTTCAAGCGCTCGGTAAAAATAAAATTAACATCAATGCTATCGCACAAGGTTCATCTGAATTAAATATTTCGCTTGTTATCAGTAAGCACGATTTAACGAAAGCATTGAATGTGATTCATAAAAATCTGCTTCAAACTAAACGGAGATAATATGGAAACGAAATTAGAAGTTGCTCTGCTTGGTGCAACTGGAAGCGTTGGACAAAAATTTGTTGAGCTTCTTTCGAATCATCCCTGGTTTGAATTAGCGGAAGTTGCTGCATCGGATAAATCCGCTGGCAAAAAATATTTCGATGCTGTCAATTGGGTAATGACTTCTCCCATTCCAGAAAAAGCAAAAGAAATGATAGTACAAAAATGTGAGCCAAACTTAAAATCAAGATTAGTTTTTTCTGCTCTTGATTCTAATGTGGCTGGAGAAATTGAAAGTGAATTTGCAAACAAAGGTTATTATGTTGTTTCTAATGCGCGCAATCATAGATTCGATGATGATGTTCCATTAATTGTACCGGAAGTGAATCCGGATCATCTTGAATTAATTAAAAGCAAAAATTCGAGCGGTGCAATTATTACAAATCCAAATTGTTCTACAATCGGTTTGGTTTTATCTCTAAAACCATTACACGAACTATTTGGAATAGAAGCTGTAAATGTTGTAACGCTTCAAGCAGTTTCTGGTGCCGGTTACCCCGGTTTAGCAAGTTTAGATATAATTGATAATGTAATTCCATTTATTTCCGGTGAAGAAGGAAAAATGGAAAGCGAACCATTGAAAATTTTGGGCGAGTTAAAGAACAACAAATTTGATTATGCAAAAATTAAAATCAGCGCTCAATGTAATCGTGTTTCTGTGATTGATGGACACACTGAATGCGTTCAAATAAAATTAAAGAAGAAAACCTCTCTAAATGAAATTATAAAATCATGGGAGTCTTTTTCCTCGCTTCCTCAAAAATTAAACTTGCCTTCAGCACCAAAACAACCAATTGTTTACTTTTACAATGAAAAATATCCGCAGCCCAAACTTCATAGAAATTTGGGAAATGGAATGACTGTTTCAATCGGCAGATTACGCGAATGCTCTCTTTTTGATTTTAAGTTTGTTGTGCTCTCACACAATACAGTGCGCGGTGCTGCTGGCGGAACTCTGTTGATTTCGGAATTAATGAAAGCTCAAGGTTATCTAGATAAATTTTTATGAAAACAAAAAGAATAAAAGTCTTTGCTCCGGCTACAGTCTCTAATGTTGGTCCCGGATTTGACTTGATGGGTTTTGCAATTAATGGAATTGGCGATGAATTAGAAGTATCAATTTCAAGCGCTGATGGCGTAAGAATTAAAAAAATATTTGGTGATTATAACCGCCTTCCATATAATCCATCCAAAAACACTGCGACTGTTTCTATTTTATCGCTATTAAAATCGTATCAAATAAAAGTTGGGCTTGATATTATTATCTGGAAGAAAATGGGAATTGGAAGCGGATTAGGATCTAGCGCTGCAAGTGCTGTTGCCGGCGTGTTTGCTGTGAACAAATTACTCGGGCTAAATTTATCCAAACAAGAATTACTTAAACATGCTCTCGCTGGTGAACTTATTGCGAGCAAATCCATTCACGCTGATAATGCAGCGCCTTGTTTGTTCGGTGGTTTTGTTTTAATACGCAGTTATAATCCGATTGATATTGTGAAGATCGATTATCCACAAAATTTATATTGCTCTATTATTTATCCGGATATAGAAATAAAAACCAGCGAAGCGAGAAAAATTCTTGATAAAAAAGTTGAGCGAAAAATTGCGATCGCACAAGCCGGCAATGCTTCGGGGTTGATAGCTGGTTTAATTAAAAAAGATTTTGAGCTTATCTCGCGTTCAATGGAAGATTTTATTGCTGAACCAAAACGCGCACAACTAATTCCTTGTTATAACGAAATAAAAAATGCTGCATTAATAAATGGAGCATTGAATTGTAATATTTCCGGTTCCGGTCCTTCAATGTTCTCTTTTTCAACTTCTGAAAAAGAAGCCCATAAAATTGTAAACGCCATGAAAAAAGCTGCACTCAAGAATGGATTTAAAAGTAAAATCTTTGTTTCTCAAATTAACGACGATGGGACCTCTGTTATAAAATGAAATTCTATAGTACAAATAGAAGATCTGATCACGTAAGCTTCGAACAAGCAGTAATGAAAGGACTTGCTGATGACGGCGGATTATTTATGCCGGAAATTATTCCAGCTTTTGAAAAAGTTTTTTTTTCGAATTTGGAGAAGTATTCTTTTCAAGAGCTGGCGTTTTCAATTGCGAAAAAATTCGTTGAAGATGAAATTGGTGAAGACAAATTAGAAAAAATAATTTTAGATGCAATAAACTTTCCCGCTCCAGTTGTTCCTCTTAATGAAAATATTTCTGTATTGGAATTATTCCATGGACCAACGCTTGCATTCAAAGATTTTGGCGCTCGCTTTATGGCAAAGACAATGGAGTTCTTCAATTCGAAGGAGGACAAAGAATTAAATATTTTGGTTGCTACTTCTGGCGATACTGGAAGTGCTGTTGCAAATGGATTTTATGAAATTGAAGGAATTAATGTTCTTGTTTTATATCCAAAAGGAAAGGTTAGTTATCTTCAAGAAAAGCAGATTACCTCTATGGATAAAAATATAACTGCCTTAGAGATTGATGGAACTTTTGACGATTGTCAAAGATTAGTGAAAACAGTATTTGTAGATGGAGATCTTAAAAACAAATTAAACCTTTCTTCTGCCAACTCAATTAATTTTGCAAGATTGCTGCCTCAAACATTTTATTATTTCGAAGCTTTTAAGCAGTTACAGAATAAAAATGAGAATGAAATTTTTGCCGTTCCATCGGGAAATCTTGGAAATTTAACGGCTGGATTAATTGCAAAAAAAATGGGACTTCCAATTACAAAATTTGCAGCTGCGGTTAATAGTAATTCCGTTTTTTCTGAATATATCTCTACCGGCAAATATTTCCCCCGCCAATCAATAACTACTCTTTCAAATCCTATGGATGTTGGAGATCCGAGTAATCTTTCGCGTATTAGAGAATTATATTCTGGTAAGCATAATGAAATTCAACATGATATTTATTCCGATTCAACTACAGATGAAGTAACATTAAAAACCATACACGAAGCATTTAATAAACATAATTACATTTTTGATCCTCATGGTGCAGTCGGTTACAATTCGGTCAACAATTACATAAAGAAAAATAATTTAATTAATTATTCAGCTGTAGTTTTAGAAACTGCCCATCCGGCAAAATTTTTAGACGCTGTTGAAAAAGAAATAAAAATTAAAATCGAGATTCCAGAAAGACTAAAAATTTGTCTTCAAAAAGAAAAAAAGTCGATTCAATTATCTGCGAAATATTCAGATTTCAAAAACTTTTTGCTGAGGAATAGTTAAAATAGTACGTAATATAAATTAGAATTGGCTATTTCAGTTTAACGATTTTCTAATTCGTAAAAAATATTTCTTTTTGAAGTTTGTCTATATTAAACTGTCGTGCTAATTTTATCTTAGTTTTTGAAATTAAATTGTTCCAACATGGCAAAAAAGAAAAAAACAAATGTCGTAGTTATATATAATCGTAATAGCAATGGTGTGTATGAAACAATTAAAAATAAAGTTAAACTTACAAGCCAGAGTTATACAAGTAGACTAGCTAAAGCGAATTTTTAAGGACCAACTAGTTATTATTGTGATTAAAGTCAAAAGGACAAAAGAATAAATCAAAATTTATTAGCAATAAAGTGGCAATAAAAGTGAATCTTCATACGAAACTTTATAACTAAAAATCTAAATACATAACATGAGCAAGACAACTGATTTAACATTCATTATCAATGAAAATGAGCAAAATCTTAAACAACGCTTTGAAGTACTAATTCAAGATTCTCGTTTCTTTGATTGCCTCGTGGGTTACTTTTTCGTAAGTGGATTCAGATCAATTTATAAATCGCTGAAGGAAACTGAAAAGATTAGAATATTAATCGGAATAAGCACAAGCAAACAAGTTTATGATTTAATGGGGATGGCGAGAAATAATCAAACTTCTCTGGAATTTTCACATGCTGAAACAAAAAGGGAATATGAACAGCTCATAGAAAAAGAAATGGAGGAATCTGAAGATAATTACGAAATTGAAGAGGGTATTATTAAATTTATAGAGTTAATTAGAAGTAATAAACTTGAGATTCGAGCTTATCCGACACGAAACCTTCATGCCAAACTTTACATTATGACTTTCCATGAGGGGGATAGAGATATAGGCCGGGTAATTACAGGTTCAAGTA
>DYHC01000098.1 GCA_020724325.1 Melioribacter roseus | reverse complement strand
AAGGAAGATTTTAAAAACTTTTTAACAAGCAAGAAACAAGAAATTCTTGATGAAAAAATAACTGGAGTACTGTATGTTCCAATCTCTGCTTTGAAGGATAAAAAAGTTGAGTATTATTCCAAGACACCTCAAAACCGGCGTCTATCGGAGATGTTATCTAGACCAATAAATAAAGTGTTGATCGATACTTATTTTACCAACCGCGCTCTTACCGCAGAGGAATTAAATTTTGCCAGACAAGGGCTTGATGTTGCGGGATTTAAAGTTTCTAAGGAAGAAGGATTTGCCGAAGCCGGTTACGGCAGCTTAATATTAACCTACCTTTTTACTTTTCTTCTCTACATCAGTTTATTGATGATGGGACAAATGATAATGCAGTCGGTCATCGAAGAAAAGTCCAGCAGAATTGTAGAAGTAATATTATCATCGGTTAGTTCTAAAGAGCTGATGATCGGCAAAATATTAGGTTCCGGCGTAACAGGATTGCTGCAAATGACAATATGGCTAACTCCGGTTGTAATGGCTGCATCAACTACATGGTTTATGCTTCCTCCGGAAGTATCAATTAGTCTTACTACTTTTCAAGTAATTTATTTCCTTCTAAATTTCTTTTTGGGACTGGTAATATTTCTTGGTTTGTTCGCAACAGTTGGCGCTATATTCGATAATCCGCAGGATGCTCAATCAGGTTTATGGCCTGTAATGCTTCTTATAATAATTCCTTTCTTCATAGCTTTCTCTATGATTGATAATCCTAATAGCGTAATTGCAAAAATATCTTCCTTTGTTCCGTTTGCTAACATTATAGTAATGCCGGCAAGAATGACTATAGCAGAAGTTCCTATCTTCCAGCTTGTTTTCTCGCTCGTTATAAGTTTAGTTTCATTATTGGTAATCTTTCCGCTGGCTGGCAAAATTTATCGAATTGGAATTTTGAGAACCGGTAAAAAACCTAAATGGTCAGAAGTTATTAAGTGGCTCAAATATAAATATTAAACAGGTAGAGGAAGTATCAAAAGGGCATCTTTAAAAACTATTTTTATGTAAATAGAACGCTGATAAACACGGACTTGTCCGCCGTTCTATGGCGGATAAAACTGATTTCCGCAGATTGCATTTGAGGTTTTTAGAGATGCCCAAAATTATTGAATCAAAAATAAAACTTGTCTGCTGCTGTAATCAGATCAGTTGAAATCTGTTCAATTTGTCTGATATTTCGTAAAAGAAATACTTTTGATACTTCCTCAATTTTTAATTATGGAAGACAAAGAATTATTTTCTGCACTTGTTGCCAAATTATCCAGGGATTTTTCTATTGAAGGATCGAATCTGCCGGCAGCAACCGATCTTTCTGTAATAAGAGAGTTTTTAATTAACCGTATTAAAGAATTGATGTCCCGCGATTTTGAACGCTTCCTTAATAGTCTTTACCGTATTGATGTAAGCGAATCGAAGGTTCAAGAAGTTTTGCATTCCAAAGATAAAATTACAATAGCAGAAAAATTTGCCGACCTTATAATTGAAAGACAACTACTTCGATTAAAGACCCAGAAAATGTACAAACAAGGTAAACTATAATTTCTTTTAAAAGGATTTTTTAGTTCTGCATTAACACTTATCAAATATTATTTTTGCTAAGGTAAAATAACGGAATTGATATGCAGTCTGACGAAGTATTCACACCCGAAAGCATAAGAAACTTTGCAAATTCTTTTCAGCAGAGCAGAGTTTTATTAACCGCAGTCGAATTGGAAATTTTTACTGTTCTGGATAAACGAATGATGCATTCATCGGAGATTGCTAAAATTATTAACTGTGATGAACGGGCTTTAAACCGGCTAATGAATGCACTTGTTTCATTAAAGTTTTTGAAAAAGATTCACGGCAAATTTTATAATAACGAATTTTCTGCGAGGTATCTTGTTAAAGATAAACCCGATTATATGGGAAACCTTCATCATACAAATAATTTGTGGAATTTTTGGAGTACTTTAACCGAATCTGTAAAGCAAGGGAAAAAAGTGTTTAATGGGATTGATTCTATGGAGAACTGGCAGGAAAATTTTATTGAGGCAATGCATTACAGAGCCGGAAAGGAAGCTAAAATTATTTCTCTAATGCTTGATCTATCCAACGTTACTAAGATGCTCGATATTGGCGGTGGATCCGGTGCGTTTACTTATGAATTTCTTCTTACCAGTGAAAAAATGAGAGGAGTAATTTTTGATCTTCCAGAAATAATTCCAATAACTCAAAAGTATTCTTTGCAATACAATTTAGTTGACAGGGTTGATTTTATTAAAGGGAATTATCTTACAGATTCCTTCGGAAGCGGTTACGATCTTATACTTCTTTCTGCAATAGTTCATATAAATAGTTATGAACAGAATAATATGTTGATAGGGAAGTGTGCAGAATCCCTTAGCAGCGGCGGTCAGATTATTATTCGCGACTTTTTAATGAACGATGATAGAACAGATCCGCCCGGAGGCGCTCTCTTTTCCCTAAACATGCTGGTGGGTACTGAATGCGGAGATACTTATACTGAAAATGAAATGGCGGAGTGGTTCAAAAATTCCGGTATTGAAAAAGTAATAAAGAAAGAAACAAGTTTTGGTTCGAATTTACTAATTGGAATAAAAAATTAGAAATTACTTTTTAGATTTTCTTTTATGAAAAAAATATTTGCAGCAATAACATCTCTTTTGATTATCGGCTCCTGTTCCACTAAGGATAGTGTTTCTGAAATGCTCGAAGGTAAATTATCCGTTAATGTGTATCTAGATAAAATAGAAATCGCTAAAATTCTTGATCAGAAAAAATTTACTGATATTCTTATTCTGCTTCATAACAAGGTAAAAAAAGAAAAAATTATTTCTCATCTCAATTTAACCGAAGATATTTACAACAATCTTATTAATCACCTCTTTATGAATGGATTGATTAAAAGTTCTGATGGAAAACAATTTGTCCCGGCTTGTATGGTAGTAACTTCGAAAGAAGAAGAAGAGTTTAACAGGTACGTAAGTCCATTTGCCAATGATTTAGCGGAGATTGTAATTGGAAAACACCAGATTGTAAAAGAAAAGTACCTGCAGATAAATTCTTTTTTTAATATTTCCTTTGATGAGTTATCGCTCTTTATTCTTTATAATGTAATGCTCGATAAATGGCAAAGTGAAAATGTCGTTCAGAAATTTTTACGATCCGATATCACGCAGCGGGGTAATAATAACTATTATTTGATGATCAAAATTAGCGATACAACGTTAGTGCAAGAAAAGAAGATTTGGATAGAGAACAAATTCACAGATTATAATGACTATTATTTGTTCGGATTTGGAAGAATAAGCCGCCGGAAAAATTTCTTTGATATAACACGCGAAGAACTGATAAGCGATTTTCGTATGAGTGAAAGTGCTCTAGATTCTACTTTTAAAAAAAGAATTGTTGACGATCTAATAAAATTTATGGGCGGTGAAATTAATGCTGCTAATCCAGATCTAACATTTCCATTAAATAAATACGGCTTGCTAAAAAACAACGAGTTACTTTTACCCGTAATTTCGAAACGCGATAACGAGTTGATACTTCAAATTGCCGGATTAATTACCGATGAATTGATCAATTACCTTGACAAAAATCGACCGGCTTTTGTAAAGCAGTATTTGTCTTCTGGTTATAAGGATGAAGTAAATTTTAGAGAATGGTTATTTTGGTTATACAAATTTATTATAGCTGAGACGGCAAATATACTTTACGACAAAGGTTATATTAAACAGCCGTCAAGAGAGTTGTTTTATTACATTGAAAATAAATAACGGCTCGTCTAAGAAATATAATATAGAACCGCAAAGGTAAAATTTATTTATTCAACTCTTCTTTAATTACCTCAATCATCTCGTAAAACTCTTCCTTAACAAAACCCGTTGATGCCCACTTTATAATTCCATCTTTTCCAATTACAAAATTTCTTGGGATGTATTTGCTGGCAAACAGGTTGTAAACTTTTGCTTCTTTATCTACATATACCGGAAAAGTATATTTATTTCTCTCAATAAATTTCTTAACAGTATCGGTTTCCTCTCCGCGGGAAATTGCGAGTATTGAAAAATTTTTGTCTTTGATTACATCAAAAATATTTTTTTGTAACAACGGAAACTCCGCGCGGCACGGCGGGCACCACGTAGCCCAGAAATTTATTAGAGTCACTTTTCCCTTTAACTGAGCAGATGAAAGCCATTGACCGGAAATCGACTGAACATTAAACAGAGGAACTTTATTGCCCTTATTTAATAAAGTAGAAGAAGCCGCATCTTCCTGTGCGTTAATTAATGACGCAGAAATTATAAGTAGAGCGCATAATAGGTTGAACAGTTTCATATTGTATTCCATTATTATTTAATTAAGTATCTCATAAAAGGTCTTGTTGCAGAACGTCTTTCGCATTCAAAGAATCCGGCTTTTTTGAATGCCGAAGCAAAGCCGGTCCATGCAAATACAGAAGGGATTTTTTCTTTCTTAGGTTCTACAGGATATCCTTCAAGTATTTTTACCTTTTTCTTCTTTGCATATTTTATAACGGATTTTAGAATTTCCAGAGAATATCCTTTTCCGCGGAACCGTTTATCGATAAAAAAGCATACGATGGACCAGACTTTTTCATCGTCAATCTTTTTTAGTATTTTTGAGTTATTAAGTACCGGGAAGTGGTTACGAGGCGCAACAGAAACCCAGCCGATAGTTTCTGAATCGCGATAAACAAGTAGTCCTGGTATAATTCCATCCGAAACAATTTTCTTCATCAATTTTTTATTACCGCTTCCTTTATTCTTTTGGAACAGAGTTCTTTTAATACGCCACCACATACACCAGCATCCGCCGCAAGCTCCTCTTGTACCAAATAAATTTTCAAAATCTCTCCAGCGTTTAATGGTAAGCGGCAAAACTCTTAAGTTATTCATCTCAACCCGGTTTCTTAAGGAAGGTTACTCTAAATATGGACCCTTTGCCTTTCTGGCTTGTAACTTTTATTTCGGCATTATTCAGGTCGCAATATTTTTTTACTAGAGCTAATCCTAAACCATTTCCTTCATAATTTCTTGTATAGCCCTTCTCTTCCTTTGTAAACGGAGTAAAGAGGAGCTTCATATATTCTTCAGATATTCCGATTCCAGTATCAATAACATCAACGTAAATATTATTGCGGGGGTCCATGTTTAAGTCGATTTCTACTTTGCCCGTATTTGTAAATTTAATTGCATTATCAATAAGATGATAAAAAATCTGGTTGACAGAATACTCGTCCGCATAAACAGTTGTATTATCAACGCTTTTAATTAGATTCAATGCAACTTTCTTTTGACTTGCAATCGGCTGGTAATTCTGAAAATGTTTGCTTAGAATATTTTTATTAAGGTCGATTTCCCTCGCTTTAAAATTATAATTGCCGGTTTGCAGTTCTGACATATTTATTATGAGTTCGATAGTTCTCATAATCCGTTTACCTTCTTCGTCAATAACATCAAATCCCTTCTTTAATTCTTCATCAACTTTATCATGTAATTCATCTTTCATCATACCTGTAAAACTTAATATAACATTGAGAGGAGTTCTAATTTCGTGAGACATTTGAGCAAGGAATTCGGATTTAAGCTGGTCGGATTGTTCGGCACGTTCTTTAGCGCTTATTAACTGCTCTTCAGCAATTTTTTTATCGGTAATATCTTCTACAGTTCCTTCGTAGAATATCGGTCTCTCATCATCGTCTTTAACAAGCCGCGCGCTTTCCCTTACATAAATAATTGTTCCGTCTTTCTTCTTCCATCTGGATTCAAATCCGAAAACTTTGTTTTTCAAATTTAATTCCCTTGCAAATACTTCTCTAGTATTGGCTTCGACGTAAGCATCCTTTGCCTGAAGATTAGATAATTCATCGAGTGTATCGTAGCCAAGAATTCTTAAGAGAGTTGGATTTGCCATTAATATTTTACCCGAAAGCGAGGTGCGGTAGATGCCAACGGTTGCGTTTTCGTATAAACCACGGAATCGGAATTCACTTTCGCGCAGCGCATCTTCGGATTTTTTTCGCTCGGTTATATCCTGAATAATTGCGACAAAATAAATTATCTGTTTCTCTGAATTTCGTATTGGAGTTATTGTCATTTCCTGGAAATACGTTGAGCCGTCTTTCTTTTTATTGATCATTTCTCCGCGCCATATTTCTCCGCTCTTAATTGTATCCCATAGATTTTCGAAGAAGGAGATGTCGTGAAAATCGGATTTAAATACATTTGTTTTATTCTCTGCAAAATCACTTTTTGAATAGCCGGTAATATTCCAGAAAGCACTGTTTGCCCAGATTAAATTCGTATTCTTATCTGTTATAACAATTCCATTAGCAGCGGCTTCAAGCGCATTACTCTGAAGCTGTAACTGGTCTTCGCTAATTTTTTGTTCTGTTATATCTGTAATAAATCCTTCCAGGGCAATAAGCTCATCATCGGTTTCTGAAAAAATTCCTACTCCTTCTTCCCACACCCACTTTTCGTATCCAGATGAAGTTTTAATTCTATAAACAAGCTGAAAAGTCTTCCGCTCCTCAACAGATTTTTGAATTTGATTCCAAATTTTAAGTTTATCCTTAGGGTGAATTAGACTGTTGTAAGAAACAACATTATTGTTTATAAGTTCATTGGGGCGGTAGCCGGTTAGTTGATACGATTTTTCGCTTACAAATTCCATTGTCCAATCAGAATCGGGTTTACATCTATAAACCATTCCCGGCAAATTTTGAATAAGTGTTGTAAGCTGTCTTTGGGTTTCCTGTAATGCTTCTTCTACACGTGTTTTTTTATGGAGACCTTTTTCAAGCGTTAGTGTAGCGTTTTCAATTTGTTTAATGAACGAAGTGCGTTGTTTTTCGTACCTGTAAAAAATAAATGCGGAAACGAACGGAAATAGAACGCAGAAAATGATTAATCCGAAAAGAGAAATTCTGAAAACTTTTATTTCAGAATCTAATATTGTACGCAGATCCAGTTCAATTTCTTCAGAGATGGTTACAATATTGTTAAACAATAATTCTGCTTCCGGGCTGGTTTTTAGATTCCTCTTAAATAATTGACTGGTTTCACCACGGTAGTTGAATAATGCTGCTTGAAGTTTTTGAACTTTACTCTGGATTTCAATCTTATGAAGAGGAAGGGCAATTACTGCAAATGTATCTTTCTCCTCAAAGAGTTTGCCGGCATAGAGTTCTGCCAAGCTTAGGTGTTCCCAGACGCTAATAAGAGATGTTTTATTAGTATCGACGGAACTCTTATAGAATTCAAACT
>DYHC01000097.1:7123-7433 GCA_020724325.1 Melioribacter roseus | reverse complement strand
GCAACCTGACCAACTCCTTCAACTCTTGATAACTGCGGCTGAATCTTATCTTTAACAAACTGATATAATTCGCGCGAGTCCATATCTGCAGATACTCCCATTCGCAGAACCGGAATTTCATCTAGTGCAAGTTTTGATACAGTTGGCGTTCTTGCAGTTGCTGGTAGTTTAGCAGCTACTTCGCCAACTTTCCTTTGCGCGTCTTGTAATGAAAAGTCTATATTGGCATTTTGTTGCAATTCAATTACTACAAAAGAAATTCCTTCCATAGAGGTAGAGCGGATATCAGAAACTTTATCCATTCCAGAAA
>DYHC01000097.1:5087-7113 GCA_020724325.1 Melioribacter roseus | reverse complement strand
CTTCAACAAGTTTTGTAACACTTGATTCCACTTCGTTAGGCGAAGCACCCGGATAAATAGTAGTTATCGTTAAAACGGGTGGGGAAATCTTCGGAAGCAATTCATATTTTAATTGCTGGAATGCAAAAAGCCCAAGGATTATTAACGCCGCAAAAACTACTATAACAAGCGATGGTCTTTTAATTGATAATTCTGTAATTGTCATTTTTTAATTTCCTTTTTCTTTTTATTACTTCATTAAAACAGTAACCGGAGTGTTTTCTACAATATTATTTTGACCACTAACAATAATTTCCTCTCCTTCATTTATTCCTTGCAGTACTTCTACCATTGTTCCGGCTTCTCTTCCCACGACTATATTTCTAAGCTTAGCAATTCCGTTCTGAACGATAAAAATCTGCGGCTGTTTTATACTTCCAACAAGAGATTCGCGCGGGATTACAATTGATGCTCGTTCTTGCAGCGAAGTAAATTCAACTCTTGCAAACATTCCTGCCCTAAGGGGATTTTTACTTTCATTATACAAACTGATTTCAACGGGATATGTATGAACCTCGTCAGATTTATAACCAACAGATTCAATTCTTCCCTTAAAAATAATTTCAGGGTAAACATCAACAGTTATTGAAACCGGGTCGTTAACCCTAAGGGAAAAAACATCCTTTTCGGCAACATTCAGTTTAACTTTCAGTTTAGAAATATCTACAATGTTTGCAACAAGCGTTGCTTGAGGCGCTCCCTGAACCATAGAACCAACATTAACGTATCTTGCCGTTACATAACCTGAGATAGGAGTTTTAATTTGAGTATCATTGTATTGTCTTTTAGCTACTATGTATTGTGCTTCTGCAAGAGAGAATCCGAGTTTTGCTTGACCCAGCTGCGAATCGGAGACAGATTTTTCTTTATACAATTGCAGAAATCTTTCATAATCTTTTTTAGCTTTCTCTAAGTTAGCTTCGGCACTCATAAGAGCGGCTTTTTTAAGTTCGTCATCTATCTGAAACAGAACTGACCCGGCTTGTTTATAATCTCCAACCTTTGCGAATAGATCAGTAACTCTTCCGGATGTTTCGGAAATTATATTTACATCGTTGTTAGCTGTTATTGTACCTACTAAGCTGAACGACTCCGACAGGTTTTTAACAGCTGCTTTTTCAACTGTTACATAATAGACATCTTTAATTCCTCCTGCATTTGCATCGGCTAACTTCTTTTTATTTATGAAAAGTACTGAGGCAACTGTAATGAATAATAGAGTTGCAGTTAAAATTAATTTCCAGTGCTTCATTTTAGTATTCTCCCAAATATTTTTCTTATTTACCTAATGATTTTTCTAATTTTGCTTTCGATAGTTCAAAATCAACAAGAGATGTTGTATAGTTTGTTTTTGCACTTATCAAAGCAGCTTCTGCATCAATTAAATCCGAACTTGTTGCCAATCCATTCCTAAACTTTTGCGAAGTTACTCTCATATTTTCTTCCGCCTGGTTAACAATAAGTTTAGCAATATCAATTTTCTTATTTGCCTGAGAAAGGTTCAGATAGTTTTGAGTTACTTCTAATGTGATATTGTCTTTAACAATACTAATTCCGTCCACAGCTAAAGCCAATTGCGCCTCCGCCTGGTCCGTTTGATGCTTAGTTGTTAGCCAGTCCCAGATGTTCATGCTTAGGTTAATACCGGCATCCCATGTTCCATCGAACCGGTTTTGTGCTGGTAAAATTCTCTGGTTAGGTTTGGAATAGTAATAATTTGCATATAAACTTAACTGAGGGTACCAGGAAGATTTTGCCAGTGTAACGCCGGATTCGCTTGCTCTTACTCTTGATACTGCTGCTTTAATTTCCGGACGGTTCTTTATGGCAGAATCTATCAGTTTAGAAAGATCATTGTACTTGTATTCATTAAGCTTAACAGCCGTGGCAATTTCAATCTGAGTATTGAGTGAAATTCCTATCACATTATTTAATATAGTCATAGAAAGTTTTACAGCATTTTCTGCCTCGAGATGCTGATATAAAG
>DYHC01000097.1:0-5077 GCA_020724325.1 Melioribacter roseus | reverse complement strand
CCTCGATTTTCAAAATATCATTTTGGGTTATCATTCCGGCTTTTTCTAAATTCTTAGCATCTACAACATGAGCTTTAATTTGTTCAACGGTTTCATCCATAACTTTTTTAAATTGCGTTGCTTTAAAAACTCCCCAGTAGGAATTTTTAATGTTGAAGAGCAGCTCGCTTTTATCTTTGTTGTATTCTTCCGCGGTTGCTTTCGATAATTCTTCGTTTAGTTTGGTATTACTAACAAGTTTGAAACCTGTGAACAAGGGTTGAAAGACAGAAAGTTGAACGGAATAATTATCAAAAATTCCCGGTGCAATTGGAAACGAACCAAATGGAGTGATTATAATAAAAGGGTCTACTTCGCTTAATCTTCTATAACCGGCATTCAATTTTAAGGATGGAAGCCGCAATGCTTCAACTTCTTTAACTTTAGCTTCTGCGCTCTTTACTTTCGTTAAAGATGAATGAAGAAGTTTGCTGTTTTGAAATCCGATTTCAATTGCTCTTTCTAAGGTGAGTGATAATTTTTCCTGTGCTGATATTATGTTTGAAAAAATTGTAAGAAAAGCAGCAAAGAGCAGGATTATTAGTTTTTTTGTATTCATACAATAATATCTCCATTGTTTTCTTTCATTAGATCCGAGTTTATATATTTCTTTCTACCTTCTTCTGAAAAAATTCCCTCGAAAAAGATATTTACAATATCGTTGTGTGCCTCATTAACAGTAACAGGAAGCTGTGCGAGAGTTTCGAGATTTAACATAGAGTGCATTGCAGAGAAATAGAGATTAACAGCAACTTCGCTGTTGAAATCTTTTCTGAATACTCCGCTTTCCTTTCCGTGATTAATCAATTTCGAAAAGGTAACAAATGCGTTTTTCTTTCTAAATTCTTGAATCTCGCTCCAGACCTCAGGCTTGCTTTTTACCAGATCTTGAATGTTTGGGTGGGAAAGTTTGGAAAAGTGGTTCGTTACAAAATTTAAAAAGTTTTTTAGTTTAATTATGAATTCTGTTGAAGTGTCAGAAATTAATTCTTCCACATAAGATTCAACAGCACATTTTTTGTTTCTTATTATTTCTTTTAAAATATGCTCTTTATTTTCAAAGAACTTATAAAGAGTTTTTTTACTTATAGAAAGCATGGAAGAAATTTCTTCCATAGTTACTTTAGAGTAACCAAACTGGAAAAACATTTCCTCGGCTTTGATAAGAATCCTTTGTTTAACTTCTTCGGTATATGCCATAATTCCTCAAAATAGTTTTGATTTTAGAACATGAAACATCTTTTTAAGTCCCACAGGAAACAATTATTGTATAAGTCGTTTCCAAACCTATCAAAGTTCCTCAATTGTTGCAAAAAAAATTTTTATAGGTAAAAAAAAGCCGCACTTTTCAATGCGGCTTAATTATCGGGATTCTTTGGGATTTACTTTATTTCAAATACAGAATCTGGAATACCTGTGTTAATTTCATAGGATTTAACGGTAAGTTCAATTGCCTGGGGACCCATATTCTGATTTATCTTAAATGGATACTTAACGCCCTGAACTTCGCGATAATCATCCATATCTACTGTCTGATTGAATGAGCCTTGTGGGGTTGAAATGGAGCCAGAAGTTCGTATCAACAACCCTGAATCGACAGCATAATACCCAGTACTCTTTTTACCAGATGAAGTTGTAAAAGTAATTTTATAAGCATCCTTTCCATTAATAGTTTCCATTCCGGTCAATTCGTATTTAATTCCCCGTTCTTCATAATTTAACATACTATGAAGCGAATTATCTTTCATGTCTTCAAGCTGTTCTGCGGTTATTTCTGTTCTCTGCCCCATTCCTTCGGTATATCCCTGTGTTCCATTGAAGACTGTTGTTTGTTGAAAAACTCCGGCATCGAGAACCTGATATAATTTATTGGGTGCTTTCTGTTTTATGCTTACAGTAATGTTAATTCCCTGAACAGTACCCGTCATAATAGTTGTTTTATCCTGAACCTTAAGAATGTTTTCCCTTCCGCCAATTTCATCAACGTATTTATCAAGCACTGTTTTTGCAGTAACTCCAGCCGGAATTTTCTTGGCAGTAGGGTCATACAAATTACCATTCGGATCGTAATACTCAACTTTATTGTTTATGCTGAACCTTGAAATGTTTTTTGCAATCTCATCGCCATTACCAACAACAATAACATGAAGGTTATTCGGTTTAATATATTTTTTTGCAGTAGCCAGAATATCATCTGCTGTAAGAGCGTTCAGATTCTTCAAATAATTTTTATAATAATCTTTCGGAAGATTGTAACGAGCTGTATTGATTGCAAAGCGCGCAATAGTCTCTGGTGATTCAAGGCTTCTTACAAAACTGCCCGATAACAGATTCTTTGCTTTCTGAAGTTCATCATCACTCACTTTTTCGTTTCTAATTTTCTTCATTTCGCTAATAATTTCTGTAATAGCGCTGTCAGTAACACTTGTTCTAACCTGTGTTGATGCAGTGAAGCTTCCAATAAGCCGGTCTGGGTTCATACTTGAATATGCGCCATAAGTATAAGCTTTAGATTCGCGAAGGTTCATAAACAATCTGCCGGTAGCACTGCCTCCAAGGATTAGATTTACAACACTTGCTTTAATGGCATCTTCGGTTCCTATTTGCAGCTCAACCGGATAGCCGAGCGCAATTACGGACTGGACAGAGTTTGATCTATCAACAAGCGATACTTTATTTACTAATGGTGCTTTAGGTGTTGTATACACTTTTTTAGGAACATCTTTCTTTTCCCATTTGCCTAAATATTTTTCAACTAGTTGTTTTGCTTTGGTTTTATTAATATCTCCGACAATTGCTAGATAAGCTACATTAGGACGGAAATAGATTTCGAAGTAATTTTGGCACATCTCTAGTGTAAAATTCTTAACTGTCTCTTCTGATTCCAACTCGCCAAATGGATGATCTTTGCCATACATAATTGCTTGCCTAATTCTTTGTGAAATGGTGCTTGGATCATCCTTTGATGTAGCCAGTGCTGAGAGCATCTGCTTTTTTATTTTGTCTAATTCTTCCTGTTTAAACACAGAATTAAGAATAATATCGCTAATAATTTCCATCAGCTTTTCTTTGTTTCGCTCTAATCCAGAAGCAAAAATACTTGTCGCAGAAGTATTGAGTGTAGCACCAAGAAGGTCAATCTCCTTATCGAGTTGATCTTTGGTACGCTTCTTTGTTCCCGTTCTTAATAATTCCCCCGCTGCAGAAACATAACCGGAATTAGCAGCTTCAATTAACGGATCTACATCAAGAACCAAATTGAAAGAAACTCTTGGCATTTTTCTGTTTTCAATTACAAATACTTTCAGCCCGTTTTTAAGTTCGAACGACTCATAATTAGCAATCTTAATTTCCGAAGCCGGAACGGGCGCCGGCAATTTACTCCTATCAAGCTGGCTAAACGCCGGGTTAACAAATGCAAACACCAGCATTAACAATAATAACTTCTTCATTTCATTACTCCCTATTATTCAAAATTTATTTTTAGTTTGCTTCTGCAGGTTTCGGTAAATAATAAAGTACAACCCTGTTTTCTTTTGTTAGATATTTATTAGCTGCACGCTTAATATCTTCTTTGGTTACTTTCATATAACGCTGAATCTCAGAATTAATCAGGTCTGCATTGCCGAAATAGACAAAATAATTTGCAAGTGATTCGGCAATTCCGCGCATAGTTGAATTACGAGTTACAAATTGTGTTTCTATTTGATTCCTTACTTTTTGAAACTCGGAATCGCTTATCAATTCTTTTTTAACTTTTTCAATCTCGCTTTCAAAAGCATTCTCTAATTCTTCCGGTTTAACACCAATATTTGCCAATCCGTACACAATAAATAAACCAGGGTCCTCTAATGCAAGCGGAATTGTTCCAACAAAAAATGCTTTCTGCTGTTTGTCTTTAATTTCTTTAGTTAAACGGGAACTTTCACCGCCCGAGAGAACCTGCGTAAGCAAATTAAGTGCATAATAATCCGGTGTTCCCTGTGCAGGAATATGATATGCATGCAAAACAAGCGGAAGCTGAACCTTATCATAAACTATTTCTCTTACTTCTGCTGTTTTTAGAGGTTCTACAACATTAGGTCTTTCTATCTTTTCTTTACCGGCTGGAATTTCTGCAAAATATTTCTTTACAAGCTCTTTAGTTTTGTTTAAGTCGATATCGCCCGCAATTGATAATGTTGCATTCTGTGGGACATAATATTTTTTATAGAATGCAATAAACTCATCAAGTTGAGCCATATCAATATATTGAGCAATTCCAATAGGAGTCCATCTGTAAGGGTGAACTTTGTAGGCATTGCTGAATAATTTTTCTAAGAGCGAGCCATAGGGACGGTTTTCATAATTCTGTTTTCTTTCTTCCTTTACAACTTTACGCTGTGTTTCAACGCCAATGCTGTCGATTTTTAGATGAAGCATTCTCTCGGATTCCATATACAAACCGAGCTCAAGTTGATGTGACGGTAAAACCTGATAGTAATAGGTCCTGTCGAATGATGTGTTCGCATTCAATTCGCCGCCGGCACTTTCAATAATTTTGGAATACTCGCCCCGTTTAATATTTGGCGATCCTTCAAACATAAGGTGTTCGAAGAAATGCGCAAATCCGGTTCTCTCAGGGTCTTCGTTTTTACTGCCAACATGGTATAAAACAGCAACGGTAACTATTGGCGTAGAATTATCTTTATGCAGAATAACATTCAGCCCGTTATCGAGCTTGTACTGAACAAAATCAATTTCCTTTGTTTGCCCGCTTGATACAACAAATCCAAATACGAGAAACAAAATCATAATCTTTAGTTTCATTTGATTACCTTTGTTTTTATTGGAAATAATTTATTTAATCTAAAATGCACATTATGGCATGAAAAATTTTGTCACTTAAAATTAAACAAATATTAATATATAAGTAACTTATAAAAAATTACACTTATTATTTCGATCCAATCTGTCAGTTGACGGATCGGGAGATTGGAACCTAAACCTTGAAGGTCAAGCGTTGTTTATTAATTCCTGAAGACCTTCAAGGTTGTTG
>DYHC01000096.1 GCA_020724325.1 Melioribacter roseus | reverse complement strand
AGATGTTCGATAAATTACAGAACCGTGTCGAATCACAATTAAAAGAGATTCAAGAGAACAATTCTAAAAAACTTGAAGAAATGCGTCATACCGTCGATGAAAAATTGCATAGTACATTAGAAAAGCGTTTAGGCGAATCGTTCAAGCTCGTTAGCGAAAGGTTGGAGCAGGTTTATAAAGGACTTGGCGATATGCAGGAATTAGCACGTGGTGTTGGAGATCTTAAAAATGTTCTTGCAAATGTAAAAACACGAGGAGGCTGGGGCGAAATTCAACTGGAAAATTTAATTGAACAGATTTTAACCCGCGACCAATATGAAAAAAATGTCTCCGTCAAAAAAGGAAGCAATGATAAAGTTGAAATAGCAATAAAACTGCCCGGAAGAAATGAAAGCAAAGACGATATTGTATGGCTTCCTATAGATGCTAAATTTCCTGTTGAAGATTATCAAAGATTACTTGAAGCACAGGAAACAAACAACGCTGCATTAATTAATGAAGCACAAAAAAGCATTGAAGCTAGAATTAAAAGTGAGGCAAAGAAAATTGCAGAAAAGTATATCGCACCTCCTCAAACAACTGACTTTGCAATTATGTTTTTACCTATAGAAGGTTTATATGCAGAAATACTGAGAAGACCTGGAATTGCAGAAATTCTTCAACGTGAATACCGCGTAACTATTAGCGGACCAACAACCCTTACTGCACTCTTAAATAGTCTGCAAATGGGTTTTAGAACACTTGCAATTGAAAAAAGATCCAGCGAAGTATGGAAAGTACTTGGCTCTGTAAAAAATGAATTTGGCACATTCGGCAATTTGCTGGAAAAAACTCAAAAGAAATTACAAGAGGCAAGCAATACTATTGACGAGGCTGCTAAATCAACACGTAAAATTGAAAAACACCTTAATAAAGTTCAGGAATTACCATCATCCGAACAAACCGAACTGTTATAATAGAGAGCTTCGAAACTAACCTTGAAGGTCATGAGTTGTTATTTAACTCTTCATGACCTTCAAGGTTGTTGAGTTATCTATAAGCGGGAATACCGGTAATCTCCTGCCCAGTAATTAAAAGATGAATGTCGTGAGTACCTTCGTAAGTAATGACTGATTCAAGATTCATCATGTGCCGCATTAAGGGGTAGTCGTTTGTAATACCCATAGCACCTAAGACCTGCCTAAGTTCTCTGGCAATATTCAAAGCCATTTGAACATTATTTCTTTTTGCCATAGAAATATGTGCAAAAGTAGCTTTCCCTTCATCTTTTAACACGCCGCATCTCCATGCAAGTAACTGAGCTTTAGTAATTTCGGTTAAAGCTTCAGCAAGTTTTTTTTGTTGAAGCTGGAATGCACCAACTTGCTTGCCGAATTGTTTTCTTTCTAATGAATATCTTACAGCGGCATCATAACAATCCATAGCAGCGCCAATAGCTCCCCACGCAATTCCATATCTTGCAGAGCTCAAGCACATCAATGGTCCTTTAAGCCCTTGAATATTTGGAAGAACATATTCTTTTGGAACCTTTACATTATCGAAAACAAGTTCGCCCGTAACACTTGCACGCAAAGACCATTTTCCGTGTTGCTCGGGAGCCGAATAACCTTCCCATTCTTTCTCAACAATCATACCTCTTACTACACCTTGTTCATCTTTTGCCCAGACAATAGCAATATCTGCTATTGACGAATTTGTAATCCACATCTTAGCGCCATTTAGCAGGTAATAATCGCCCATATCTTTTACTTTTGTTGCCATCCCTCCCGGATCTGATCCGAAGTCGGGTTCCGTTAGTCCGAAACATCCAATAATTTCACCCGAGGCAAGTCTGGGTAAATATTTCTTCTTCTGATCTTCATTTCCAAAAGTGAAGACAGGATACATAACCAGAGAAGTTTGAACCGAAGCAAACGATCTAACTCCTGAATCGCCACGTTCTAGTTCTTGCATTATCAATCCATAAGAAACATGATCTAAATCGGCACCGCCATATTCAGAAGGTATGAAAGGTCCAAAAGCACCAATCTCTGCCATTTCTTTTACAAGGTGCATCGGAAATTTTGCCTTCTCTGTGTAATCTTCAATAATCGGTTTTACTGAATTGTTAACCCATTCGCGTATAGTGCTTCTAATCATCTTCTGTTCAACCGTAAACAAATCATCCATTAAATAATGGTCTGGAGGATTAAATTGAATTGTAGTTGACATAGCTATTCCAATTTTATTAATAAATTGCTCGTAAATATTGATTAAATACAAAATGCTAAAAAAATTCTACCGAAATATATCAAAGGTTTGGATTACTTTTTATAATTTTCGATAGGTATTATAAGGTTTAATTGATACACTTCATTTTTGAACGTTAAAATCGGTTATTCTCGGATAAATTTATGAACAATGAAAAGAAAATAATCTTTACAGACAATTCTAAAATAGTAATTGAAGCACTAACGGAAGCCGGCGCCGATGTTTTTATTGGTTATCCCATTACACCGGCAAATTTACTTTACCATTATGCATCGCAACGTTTTCCTGTTTTTATGGCTGCCCCTGATGAGATAACAACGCTTCAATGGATGGCAGGATTTTCGTCAGTCGGAAAGATTCCTGTTACAGCTACTTCATTCCCGGGTTTTGCTTTAATGGTTGAAAGTATCAATATGGCTTACATGATGGAATTGCCGATGGTAATAATTCTAGTTCAAAGATTAGGTCCTGCAACAGGCACTGCAACTACAGGTGCACAAGGTGATCTTCTGCTTTTGAATGGAATGATTTCCGGTGGAATGTCTATTGCCACATTTAACTATTCGGATGAATTCGACTGCTGGAACATATCGGCAAAAGCTGTTGAGTTCGCCGTTAAACATAGAACTCCTGTTGTTATTCTTACTTCAAAAGAAGAAATGATGACTAAAAAAAGTCTTGATCTTAATCTGCTTCCTTTTATTTCGAAGTATAAAAGAGAATTTTATAATTCCGCCGAGACTTATATTCCTTACAAACCGGAGAAGAACCTTGTACCAGCATTTCTACCAATTGACAATGAACAGCATCAGGTTAGAATAACTGCTTCAACACATAACATGAGAGGAATAATTCAAAATAGTACTTTGGAAGCGATGAACAATTCTAAACGCCTCCATTTCAAGAATCTAAGAAATATTGAAGACTATGTATACTACGACCTTGATGATATACCGGATGCAAAAACAATAATTGTATCCTACGGAATTACTTCCGATGCAGTAAAAGAAGCAGTAATCAATCTTAGAAAAGAAGGGAAAAAGATTTCACACCTTATTGCCAAGACTTTACTTCCTATCCCCAAAAAGTATTACGAGATTTTGGATAAGTTCGAAACAATTATAATTGCAGAAGAGAATTTGACCGGACAGTATAAACAAGTTCTATACGGCAGTAATCCGCAGACAAATATTATTAGTATTACCGACTTTGGTAAAATGATAAATCCAGCAGCTATAACAAAACAAGCGAGTAATTATGTCTAGAAAATTTCTGGAAGATGGCGAGCTTCCTTACTGTAAAGGATGCGGACATTCATTGGTTGCAAATAATATCGATATTGCTCTGCAGAAAAATAATTATTCTATTCTGGACATAATAATTGTTACCGATATTGGCTGTCATGGAATAATTGACAAGTCATTTAAGACACACACAATTCATGGTTTGCACGGTCGTTCTGTTGCACTTGCATCAGGAATTTCTGCCGGCACAAGCAACCCTAAGAAGAAAGTAATTGTTCTTGTTGGAGATGGAGGAGCTACAATTGGTATGCAGCACATTATTGATGCTGCCCATAATAATTTTAATATTACTGTTATAGTACATAACAACATGCTTTATGGAATGACCGGCGGTCAACCAAGCGAATTTACTCCTTACGGTTTTAAAACAACTACAACTCCTGAAGGAACCAACAGAAACGGATACGATCTGTGTAAATTAGCAGCTATTGCAGGGGCTTCTTTTGTAAGCCGTGTAATTGGTAATGTAGATTTCTCAGACGTCCTCTCTAAAGCATTCGCTGCCAAAGGTTTTTCGCTTGTAGAAGTAATGGAAATTTGCCCAAGCTATGGTGTTAAAGCCAACCCAGGTATGAAATTGAAAAATATTTTAGATGCAGCCGGACTTGAAGTAAAAACTTTTGTTAATAAAGAAACAAGAAGTTTTGAAACCAACATTCGCACAAATGTAAAAAGATTATTAAACGACAACGAAAATATTCCTGTAAAATACAAATCCAATATAGATAAACCGGTAAATATTTTGATTAGCGGCTCGGCTGGAGAAGGCGTTCAATCTGCTGCAGAAATATTTGCTAAAGCTGCTGTAAGTTCAGGATTAAATGTATCAAAAAAAGGAAATTACCCTGTAACTGTTGGCGTGGGTTTCTCTTCTTCAGATATAATTATTTCACCGGAAGAAATTCTGTTTACAGGCACAAAAGATCCGGATATTATTATAATTACATCAAAAGAAGGACTCGATTATTCCTCCGCAATTATTAAAAATTCTGATAAAGGAATTATCTTTTACGACAGCAGCGTAAGTATGCCCGAAACTAAAGCAACATTAATAAAATATGACTTCAGAAAAAGAGTGCCGGCTAAAAATGTATCGCTCTATGCTTTGTTATATTATGTAGATTACAGCAAAGTATTTCCGCTGGATGCAGTTATAGAAACATTAAAAAATGATAAACTAAGCTCCAAACTGGAACTAAATAAACTGCTCGATTTTTCGTAGAAGCAATTTCTTTATTCACCGATAAATTACTGCCGTTCACCGATTTATCATTCTTTTCATAAAACCCAAATAATATCTTTGCGTCAGAATAATCAGATAGAAATTTTCAGGAGGTAATAATGGCATGGCAAAAGGTAAAATCGCGTGTCGTAATTGGAATTATACTTGTGTTAATAGGGTTCGTATTCCTTTTAAGAAACTATGACATTTATTTATTCCCCATTGATTTTCTGAGCTGGGAATATTTCTTTATTCTATTCGGAATTTTATTGTTTGTTTTATCCGATAATAAAACTGCTGGAATAGTTTTTCTTGCAATAGGATTATTTAATCTTGTCCCGGAATTATGGCCGTTAATTTTCATATTAATAGGTTCGTATATAATTTTCAGACGAAAAGGATTCCGTCCTCACTTGAGTCTAAAAAATATTTATGCGGAAGAGGAAACAACTACCGGTGAAAAATCTAACGATTATTTGGAAGATGTAAGCATATTCGGCGGCGGGACAAAAACAATTAATACAGATAACTTTAAAGGCGGAAGTGCAGTATCGATATTCGGCGGTTCAGATATAAATCTATTAGGTTCCAAACTTGCAGATGGTGAAAACACCATTGAAGTTACAGCTATTTTCGGCGGCTCTACTTTAATTATTCCTTCAAATTGGAAAGTAGAGCTTGATGTAATATCTATATTCGGCGGATTTGGAGATAAACGTAGAAAGGAGCCCAATATTGCCTACGACACTAATAAGTTACTTATTGTAAAAGGATTTTGCATGTTTGGCGGCGGTGAAATTAAAAACTAATTCTACAGGAGTTTATAATGAGAAATAAAAACTGGCTCGGAATAATTTTGATCGCAATTGGTATTCTTCTAATTGCAGACAATTTTCAAGTCTTCCATTTCGATATAAGAGGGTTACTATTTTCCTGGCATACTTTCTTCATCATAATTGGTTTAATACTGTTAAGTAATTCGCGTAACAGTGTTGTGGGAATAATTTTAGTTGTTATTGGCTCGTTTGGAATGCTTAATAATATTTCTCCGTTTGAACTTCATTTCAGCTTCAGGGATTATTGGCCCATACTACTAATAATAATCGGATTTCTGATTCTATCAAGAAGAGGAACCGGACCAATGACTTCCGGTTTTGCAAAAAGCGCAAAGAAACAGACTGCAAATAATGAATCATACTACGGCGATACTATTGACGAATCAACAACATTTAACAGCATCAACCGGTTAATTACTTCAGAGAATTTTAAGGGTGGAAGAATTTCTTCTTTATTCGGTTCATCAAAAATAAATATGTTCAATGCCAAGCTGGCTCCGGGCGAAAATTACCTGGAAATTACATGTGTCTTTGGCGAGTGCGAAATTATTGTTCCGAAAAATTGGAAAGTGATTGTAAATATTACATCTGTATTCGGTGGATTTGAAGATAAGAGATTTATAACCTCCGACACAAATTTCTCCGAAGGCATTCTGATTATTAAAGGAACAGTAATATTTGGCAGCGGCGAAATTTTAACATATTAATATTGGAGAACCATGGGAAATCCTTTTATTAAGAATATAAAAATATTTGCCGTTTACCTCTTAATCTGGGTATTTATAACCATAATACATAATGTAGTAATTGTTTTTCTTCTCGATGTAAAAATTGAACAGGCATTTACCGAAAGCATAGTTTATAATACTCTTTACTTTTTGCTTGGAATCAGTTTATGGTATACGGTAAGCTATAATACACTCGAAAATTATACAGCGGTTAAAATATTCATGAATCATTCGGCTGCAGCGGTAATAACTTCTGCTGTCTGGGTTTTAGCCGGTTACTATATTCTTATCAGTATTTATGATGAAGATGCATACTATAAAACATATTTGTTTAATTCCGGTATATGGCGGTTTATGATTGGTATTCTATTTTATTCAATTACCGTCGCTGTGGATTACGTTATTATTTACTATCACAATTTTCAACAGAAACTTTTCAGAGAATCCGAACTGAATGCCTTAGTAAAAGAAGCGGAATTAAAATCACTCAAATATCAGATCAATCCGCATTTTATCTTTAACAGTCTAAACTCAATAAGCTCTCTTACTTTAAGCAATCCGGAAAAAGCAAGGGAAATGACAATCAAATTATCAGCATTCCTAAGAAGCACTCTATCCAAAAATGAGAAACAGAAAAGTAAACTAACTGATGAAATTTCTAATGCCAGTTTATATCTTGATATTGAAAAAGTTAGGTTCTCAGATAAAATTGAATTTGTTCAGGAGCTGAAATCGGATTGCATGGATTTAGAAATTCCCAGTATGATATTACAACCATTATTCGAAAACGCAGTTAAGCACGGAGTTTATGAAAGTCTGGATAAGGTTGTAATTAAGTTAAAATGCAGCCCTGATAAAGAATACTTAAAAATAATTGTAGAAAATAATTACGACCCGGAATCTGTTCCGCGTAAAGGCGAAGGAATTGGAATAAAAAACATTCAGCAGAGAATGAAATTAATTTATAACCAGGATAATCTGTTAACAGTAGAAAAATTAAACGGTCTTTTTAGAGTAATTATTTATGTACCGAGGTGAATATGAGTCGGAAAATAAGAGCACTGATTATAGACGATGAAAAACTTGCCCGCGATAT
>DYHC01000095.1 GCA_020724325.1 Melioribacter roseus | reverse complement strand
GCCGTTTAATTTGTTGTTAGAATAATCGGGTAAACCACCGCCCATACCAACAGAACTTGCGCCGATAATTCCGCTGGCTAACTCTGAAGCATAACTCATAAGATAAGTAGATTGACCTTGCATAGAACCAAAATCAACTAAGATTTCAGCACGTTCACCGGGAGCCAGACGCAATCTTGTAAGCAGCACCGATGAGTTTAACAATCCGCCATCTCCGCCAATTTGATAGAAAGATTTATTTCCCTTAAAACCAAAATTATATGTGCGTTCAGTTGAACCGTTAAGCAACCGAAGGCGAACAATTTGTGCGGGGACTTGTAAAAAAGGATTTTTAGTGCCGTTAACTAAAATAACTGAGTCTAATTCCGATCTAACAATAAATTGTTTTGAAGCATCGAATGCTCTTGATTGAACAACAATAGGAAAATCATCCACACCATATTTTCTAGGAAGTTTTAATGTAGCTTCTTGATTATCTCTGACAATAATAAAACCGTCAACGCCTTTTGTAACGTGTTCGGCAGTTTTATTATGTAAGTGAGGATGATACCAATAAGTAGCGGCGTTATCCATAACAGTAAATTGCGGCTGCCATGTTGTTCCGGGTAAAATTACAGTATGAGGGCCACCATCATTTTGAGGTGCAACGTGCATACCGTGCCAATGAATTGTCGTTGTATCAATAAGTGAATTGGTTACATTCATACTTACGTTATCACCTTTACGAAGGATAAGAGTTGGGCCAAGAATATTACCGTTTACACCTAAAGTGTTTGTTGTAAATCCGGGATAAAAACTGACCGAACCTTTTTGTATAGTAAGATTAAACTTGGTTCCGCTTAATGTATCCGGAATTTGCAATTTATTTTGGGCTTTTAAGTTTGTAAGAAATAAAGCACTGATGATAATTGTATAACTATAAATTTTAGAATGCTTCATGTAATATTTCCTTTTTTGCTGGTAAAGGTTAAGGAATCGCCGCTTGAAAACAATGCTACTTTTTGACCGGTGAATTCTATTCTTTTAATTACACAATCAAAACAATCATTAGCTAAATCATTTACGCAAGGTTTATCCTCATACAATAAATAATCTTCACGATATTGGGGAGGAGAAATATTTGGCATTATTACATTAGCCCCGGCATTTATTCCTTTTTCACGTCCCAAAGGATCCAAAGCTTGCAAAGCAGTTGTTGCAGCAATATTTATTTTGGGAAGAAAAATTCGAGTTGCAGCAATCATTTTAAGTGATAATTCAAGCAATTGGGAATGTGAATTAGCGATATAAACCGGCTGTCCAAATAAAGGAGTATGAGAGTGTTCAATAAAGGGACCCATGCCAATCATATCAATATCCATTTCTTTGAAAAAAAGTATATCATTTACTAAATCTGTAATCGTTTGATAAGGAAGTCCAATCATTACACCGGTGCCAAGTTGAAAACCGATTTCTTTTAAGACCGAAAGACAATTAACGCGATTACCATAACTGTGATTAGTTGGATGAATTTTATTGTATAAAGATTCATTTGAAGTTTCGATGCGAAGTAAATAACGATGTGCGCCGGAATTAAACCAGCGCTTGTAAGTTTCGGTAGTTTGTTCTCCAAGAGAAAGAGTAATTCTTAACTGCTGAGATGTTAAGTAATTAATTTCTTCAACGATATTTTCGATGAAACCAACAAAGTTCTCATCGTCTCTTTCGCCGGATTGAAGAACGATTGAACCAAAACCCTTTTCGAATGCAAACATAGCAGAAGCAATAATTTCATCTTTTGTCATTAGGTATCTATTAACAGAGTGGTTGGATTTTCTAATGCCGCAGTACAAGCAATCTTTAGTGCAAATATTACTTAACTCAATTAAGCCGCGCAGATAAATATCGTGACCAAGAGTAGATTGTTTAACAGTTTTAGCTTCCTTGAATACTCTTTTGATTTCAGAGTAGTCAGCTTCAAGAAGGATATTTTTAATTTTGGTAGAATTCATTTTGGAATACTATTTGGGATAATTATTTTAGGTTGAAGATGGAAATGAAAGTATGAAGGATGAACCTTTACCTTTTTCGCTTATAACTGAAATTTTTATGTTATTTTTTTCACAGTATTTTTTTACCAGGAATAAACCAAGACCGTTACCGTCATATTTTCTGGTCGTGCTACTATCTTCTTGAGAAAATATGTTAAACATTTTGTGCGAATATTCTTCTGATATTCCAATTCCAGTATCTTTAATATTGATCTCAAATTCATTGTTCGTATTCACATAAGAAGAAATTACGACTTCGCCTTCTTCTGTGAATTTAATTGCATTATCTAAAAGATGTGTAAGAATTTGTTTTATTGAATATTCATCTGCATAAACTTTTTTATTAGAAGAAATATTATAGGAAAGAGAAATTCCTTTTTCTTTTGCAATTGGCTCAAAGTCTTTGAGAATGCCGGGAAGTATATCGTTACTAATATCAATATTGTTGTATTCATATTTGGTCAGATCGGATATTTCGAGAGCGGTGTTTAGAATCAAATCAATAGTCCGGATTAGGCGGTTCAAACCATTTTTAACAGAATTAATATACCCATCAAGTTCTTTAGAAAGAGTTTCTCCATATTCCTCCTTAATTATATTAGTGAAACCAAATACCACATTAATTGGCGTTCTTATTTCATGGGAAACCAAACTAAGAAACTCACTTTTGATATTATCTGCCTCTTTTATTTTGTCATTTGCTATGAGCAGTTTTAATTCCGCTTCTTTTCTTTTTGTTATATCAGTAATTGTTAAAATTCTTCCGACATTTATGTTATTCTCATCATATATCTTTGAAGCCGATACAAGAGAATAGAAATAGTTTCCTTTGTTAACTTTCCAAACAAGTTCTGATTTTGAGTTGTTCTCGTTATTTTCTATAATTCTTACAAGATTTTCTGAATTAGTTTTATCCAATAAATTTGCTAGATCGATATCAATTAACTCTTCTTTCTGCAAATTGATCATATCTGCAAAGCACTGATTAACATAGGTTATCTTACCTTCATTATTCTGCACAATCAGACCTTCGTTCATGCTATCAACCAGATCTCGAAATTTTCTTTCATTCGCTAAAAGTTGTAATTGTGCTTTCTCTCTTGCGCCAATTTGTTTTAGCAATGGCTTAAACACAAGAAAATAAAGCAGAGGAAATAATAAAGCAGTTAGGATTACTGAATCAATTAGTAATTCTGTAAAAACCATGGGGTAGTGGCTATCTCCGGTTGTCGTCATTACAATAACGTGGGAAACAAAAATCGAAATGCTAACTAATAGCAAAACCAAAATTGGTGATATACTGATATCTTTAATTGTGCTCTCTTTTATCACAGCATTCTCTATTATTAATTATTCAACTTTACCTATGAACTTCTTTCCGGTTTTATTCAAGTTCTTAATGTATTTTTCCGGATTTTCTTGAAACTTAGGAGGACAAACTTTGCAGCAGAAGCCGTAAGTTTTTCCATTATAAACTATTGGTTTTAATTTCGGGTTAACCGGGCGACCAAGAACCGGACAGACAGTATTCCAGGTTTTATAAGTTGGTTTAGTTTTGTCAATCATTTCAAGATGAAGATTGGTCATGTATTCCCGCACTTCTTTGTCTTTAATATTTTTATATTGTTCAATTACAGAAGCAGTATCTTGTTTCATAACAGCATTGTGATCATGTTTTTTTTGCTGGGCATAGACATTTATGGTAAGTAAAGTTATGAGGATGATAGGTGTAAACAATGGTATAAATGATTTAGTATTTTTCATTAGTGTCTCTTTTAAGTAATATTTTAGTGAGCAATTACACCGCCTAAGTAAGCAGCAGAAAGAATTAATATAAAAGCGATTAGTCCAACAAGCCAAGCATATTTTTTTAGTTTATCAATAAACAGAAAGATAGTCCAGATAAAAAAGTTAATGATAAGAGCAAGACCAATGTTCTGGTGTAATTCGACAATCCATTCTTTTGCGGTCCCAATAAAAGGTTCAGATTGATTTTTCCCGGTAATAAATGCAACGATAGAAAAAAGAAGCGCAACAAGAACTGAAATTAATATTGCTGAATTGTAATTCTTCCATTTGAAGTTTAGCAATGAAAGAAAAAAAGCAAACAGACCAAGAGCGATTGGAAAGTGAACTATTTTATTGTGCATGTGCTCAAATATTTGCTCTGACGGATTTAACTTCATCGGTTCCTCTTTGATCAATTCCGGTTCATTTTTTTGTTTATGTATTATTTTTGAAATGCCGTTAATTGCAATAGTATCTTTACCGACTATTGTTAATGTATCCACCTTAACTGTTTTTTCTTTTTTGTGCTCTTTTCCTCCGTGAGGAAATGCGACGGTGGCAAGTAACAATAAACAAATAAATGTTTTCATAACCGTTTCCTATTCTGTTTAATGAGCCGGATAAGCTGCTCTTTTTGTTAATAAGTCAGCTTCACTTTATAGGGAATTAATTATTGACATTTTCTCGACCTATTAGTATTTCCGGTTAAAGTTTAAATCTTGCACCAATGCTTGTTGTATAATCAGGCATAAGATTCCCCAAACCAGCAGACCCTATGTATGAAAGAATTAGATACTCACTTACGCAATAATTTACACCTATGGATATTTGATGTGGAGCATTATAATCATCCAATATTTTGGTATAACCGCTATAATAAAAAAGCAAAGAATATTCGCCGTAATTAAAAAACTTACCAATGCCAATTCCGTAGGTGAAAGGATTCTTATATGTTATCCCAACCGGATCGCCGATGTCCAGATAGCCGAGGTCAACAACACCTAGAAAACTGCCAAAACTTTTGCGAATAGAGATTGATCCGCCATAATCCAACTTTCCAGTCCCATAATTCATCATTGATGAAGCGGTAGGTATTTTCACTTGAGCGTTAAGGTAAACTTCGATATCGTTTTTAAAATCTGAATAAATATTATAATCGAAGTAACCGTATAAATCTCCTATCCCAAAGTTCATATTGTTCTGAGTAGTTGATCCAGTTGTATTGCTACTCCCAGCAGGAATCATCATACCATTTGATTGACTTACATTACTATTCACTATAGGAATGGAAGCTGTAATTCCAAAATCATCTCCTTGATAACGGATGCTTCCATAGATTGAGAATACTCGTGTGTAAGAATCTGAAAGAAATTGACCTCCACTTACTTGAGCGCTTGAACTGATATACCAACCAGTTTGCGAATATGCATTTGCCGTGAATAAAAAAGTTAGCAGAAGGAAACCAGCCAGAGCCGGTTTCCTAAAATTCATTTTATGAATTATGCTTTTCATTTACCGCTACCTTTTTGTTGAATGCTTTCCATATTGTTCAACATATCTTTATATTCTTTCATCATTGTTTTCATATTGTCCATCATGCCATTCATATGATCTTTCATGCCTTCACCGTTCATCATGTTTTTATCTCCCATCATTTTGCTCATCTGATCGAGAAGACCTTGCATATCTTTACCCATCTGGTTCATCCCTTGCATCATGTTCATCATTCCATTATTCATGTTCATTTGTCCCATGTCATGATTTTTCATTTGATTATTCATCATGTTTATCATTTGATTTCCTTTGTCCATCATTTGACCCATTTGTGTCATCATGCCTTGCATGTTCTGCATCATAGAACCCATTTGACTTTGCTGGTTCTGCATCATTGTGTTTCCGGTCTTGCCGCCGCCGTGATGTTGATCGTGCTGAGCGGAAATAATTCCCGTGAACATTATTAACATTGCCGCGCTTAATAGAAAACGCATTCGATTTGATTTTACTACTTTCATTGTGTTTCTCCTATTTTTACTTATTGATTATTAATTACACTTTTATTAAAAATGGTGAGTTGTGAAATATTCTCCGGCATTCTTTCTCAATTATTATAATGTCTTTTTTAACCCACCAAACTTTGTATTTATTGCTTTTACAATTTCCTCTTCTGTAGTCTCCCTTATGACCAAATCTCGAATCATTTTTCTTTCCCTTACTGCATACTTGCATTTGCAGATATGAAGTGCCTCACCGCTACATTCTCCGCAAGCACAGATAAATTTCGAGGATATTCTATTTACAGTACTTTCGATTGCCGGCGTTGATTTTGCTTCATGTGTCCTATTAACAATTGGATCGTGATTGTGCGGGATGAATACTTCAGCAATTCCAAATAACAAAATCATACCGAATAGCAATGAAAGCGTAATCCAAATTGAACTATTACTTCGTAGAAAATTATTGTTTTTATTAATGCTCGAAATCTTTTTCATAACTAGCTCAAAAATAATTTTATCAAGAATTGTTATTTACCTTTTCTTAAAACGAATAATTTTATCTTTTACTTTTAAACCAGCATTATTCAAATTCTCGTTTGCATTTTCAAGTGTAACTTCCTTCAAAGTCATTTTGCATAATGGGCATTTACCGGGTTTGTCTGAAATAACATTCCAATCCATTTGATCTTGGAAAACTATGCCATCTTTATTTTTATCAATTGCTTTCAAATCAAGTACGCCTTTATGAACGATAGCTGAATCTGCTTTATTAATAGCTTTATCATGTTTCATATTCTTCTTGTCGTGCATAGGCATATTCTCCATGTCTTGAGCAAAGATTGAACTGCCACTCAAGACAAAACATGATATTACAAATAAGAACAATGCGCTTAATGTGTTTATACTATTAATTACTTTCATTGTATTTCTCCTTTTAGATTATGATTGTTTTTTTAGAACAGTATTACATTTGCATTCCTTCCATTCCATCAGAAGGTTTCTTCTTTTGTGCTGGAGTAGAACCGCCATGTTGATGGCCGGTAGGCATTCCGGTTTTAAGCTGACTTTCAGAATCAATTAAGAATCCACCAGTAGCAGCAATTTCATCTCCTTCATTTAATCCAGAAAGTATATGGTATTTATCACCAAAGCGATTACCGATAATTACACTGCGAGCTTCAAACATGCCGTCACCGGCTTTTGCCCAAACAACTGCTCTTTTACCAGCTATAATAACAGCATCAGAAGGGACGAGTAAACCTTGACCACCGGCTCTATTAAAGATTGTCTCACCATACATTTGTGGTTTTAACCTTCCACCAGGATTTGAAAATTCACTTCTCACTTTAACAGTTCTAGTTTGAGAATTTATGACAGGATAAATGAATGTAACTCTGCCTTTAAATTCTTCTCCAGGATAAGCGCGCAAATGTAATTTAACAGTACTACCTACTTTTATATTGGATAAATTATTTTCATACACCTCGGCGATATTCCAAAGTGTTGAAAGTTCTGCTACATCATAAATCGCAGTGCCTTCGTTTACATAAGCACCTTCTTGAACTTTCTTCTCAATCACCGTTCCGCTAATTGGCGAATAGTATTTAAGAGTAAGGCTTATTTCCTTTGTCTTTTCAAGAACTTGAATTTGTTCTGAAGTTAACCCAAATATTTCCAAC
>DYHC01000094.1:5786-7617 GCA_020724325.1 Melioribacter roseus | reverse complement strand
AGAAATATTACATAGCTTTTTTGGATTTGAAGAATTTAGACCTGGACAGGAAGAAATTATTACTTCGATAATAAACCGCAAAAATGTATTGGCAGTTTTACCAACCGGAGGAGGTAAATCAATTTGTTACCAGATCCCGGCTCTTATGTTAGATTCCTTCAGCGTTGTAATTTCACCTTTAATTGCACTAATGAAAGATCAGGTAGATTCTATTAATCAGAAACAGAAAGTAGCTGCCTTTATTAACAGCACATTAGAATATAGAGAAACTAATAACATAATTGCCGACATATCTAATGGTAAAGTAAAACTGCTCTATGTCTCACCTGAGAAACTGAACAGCATTCAATTCTGTGAATCGATCAAAAATTTACGTCCAGTTTACCTGTTTGTGGATGAAGCACATTGTATTAGCGAATGGGGTCATAGTTTTAGACCGAGCTACAGAAAGATAAAATCTTTTGCAGATATGATTGGCTTTAAGTCGATCTCGGCTTTTACAGCAACAGCCACAGCCGATGTTAGGAATGATATAATTAATCAATTAGGAATGGGAGAGCCGGAAATATTTGTAAAGGGATTTGAAAGAGAAAATCTTTTTTTGAATGTAATCACTACGAAAAATAAAAAAGAGAAAGTTTACGAGATAATCAAACAGAACGAATTACCCGGAATTATTTACACGGCTACAAGAAAATCTGCCGAGGAGGTAACAGAATATCTTCGGTTAAAAGGTGTAGAGGCAATTTATTATCACGCTGGAATTTCATCGGAACTTAGAAAAATAATTCAGGAAGATTTTCAGAAGAACCGCGTTAAGTTAATTGTTGCTACAAACGCATTCGGAATGGGAATTGATAAAAGCGATATCCGTACATTGATCCATTTTCAATTACCCGCGAACATCGAAAATTATTACCAGGAAATTGGAAGAGCCGGCCGCGATGGCGCTAATTCCAAAATTTACCTTTTATACGATGACAACGATAAACTAATTCAGGAATATTTTATTAAAAATTCCTTCCCTTCAAGAGAACAGATTGGAATAGTATATAATGCAATCTGCGATTACGGTTCTATCGCATTTGCAAGCAATTATAATAAAGACATACTGCTGGATAAAAATTTAATTTCATTTCTGGAATCAAAAGGCGTTACAAAAGGATTAATGGAATCCTCTGTAAAAATTCTTTCGGATTCCGGTTATTTATTGCAGTCCATGGATTCTAAAAGACACAAAGTGCAATCGCTTTACGATCCTAAAAATCTGTTGAGCTTTATCAGAAAATTGGAAAACAACGATGCAAAGGATCTGCTTCTTATATTAACACGTGAGTATGGAAATTCATTTTTTGTTTCTGGTGTGTTTTTAAATTTATCCAGACTTTCTATTTTGCTCGATGAAAGCATAGAACATATAATCGGTCTGATAAAATCTTTGAATCTATCCGGAATAATTCTTTATCAACAACCTTCTGTTTACCCGTCGGTAAGGGTATTAGGAAACAGAATAAAAAGTGATAACTTAGAATTAAATTACGAGAGAACTAAAGACCTGGTAAAAAACAGCCGGCATAAACTGGAATTGATGCTTAATTACATTTATACTAAAGAGTGCAGATTCAAATTTATTTTAGAATACTTTGGACAATACAATACTTACTACAAATGCAGTAAATGTGATGTTTGTACCGGGACTAACACTAAATGGGAACAATCAGAATTTATTGAGCACCACATTGTAGATTTAATAAATGAAATGAACGCTCCTTTAACCAAAGGCAGGATAATCAATATTTTAGCAGGCAAATCGGTTGAGTATAATAATTTA
>DYHC01000094.1:0-5776 GCA_020724325.1 Melioribacter roseus | reverse complement strand
ACGGCTTTTGGTTCCTGCAGTCATTTCGCTAAAACAGAAATTGAGAATACCTTCAAAAAAATGGAAGGGGAAAAAAGAATATTTTCTAAAAAAGGATTATACCAATTAACTAAAGGATATAAGGAGGAACTTACCAGCACAATTAAATCGAACCAGGAATTTGAAAATGAACTTATTATATTCAATATGTTGAGACAAATACGTAAGGAAGCTTCTGCAAAATTTAACCAGCCGGTACAATTAATCTGTCCGGATGATGTATTATTGAAAATTGCCCGTGAAAAACCTTCAACCGCTTCAGATTTACTTGAAATAGAAGGATTTAATAAACGGATGTTTAATAAAATAGGCGAGCAATTTTTGGAAGTAATTAAAGAGAGCGGCTCAGATATTTCTCTTATAGAAATGATTAAAAAGAAAAAGCTGCCCGAAAATATTCTGCCTATTTTAGAATTGATCAAGAAAAAATATTCATTAGAGGATATTTCCAAATTAACAAAACTCTCGGATACTTTATTATCTATACAAATTGAATCATTAATAGCTGCAATTCCGGATCTCGATGTTGAGTATCTGTTCAACAAAAATGATTTAGAAGAAATTGAGAGTACAATTAATAAAGGAATAACCGACTTAAAACGATTGAGAGAAGCCCTTAAAAATAAATTCAGTTATTCGTTATTAAGAATTGCGCTGGCAAAAAGAAGAGTTAGTCTATAACCCGGTCTTTTTTTAATTCAAGAAGATATGTATCGGCTTTCTTAAAAAAACCATTCCATCTCTCTGTATCGTATTCTAAGCTTTGCATAAATTCTTTATAACTTTCCGGAGTAGTATTGTATTTGGAAAAGATTTGGTTTGTGTACTGCTGGATTGAATCAGGCGCAGCAGAATATTTCTCTTCTACAATAGTTTTTTCCACATATATTTTAACAGCAGTTTCCTCGTTTAATTTTTTCTGCGAGCAGCCAATCAATAGTAGCAGAAGTAAAACTAAAATTGCAGAGTTACTTTTTTTTGCTGGCTTCAAATAAAATTTTCTTTTCACGTTCTGTTAAGTTTTGATATCCGCTTTGACTAATTTTATCAAGTATCCTATCAATTTCTTCCTGTGTAACCGTTATATCATCTTTTCCGGGCTTATTTATATCATAGAATTTAGCATCTTCAATTTCGGCATCATTTGCCGGCTTAGAAAATCTGGATTTTTTGTATCCGCCATAGGAATTGAACGAACCTGGTTTTTTAAACGAGTTGATAAATGTTGAAAAGCTGAAATTATTTCTCTTATCCACCAGCAGAAAGATAAATCCTGTTATTGCACCGCCTATATGGGCTAAATGAGCCACGACCGAAGGTTCTTGAACCGATAAGAACTCGAACACAACCAGAATTGCAATAAGATACTTTGCTTTTATAGGGATTAGAAAATAGATAAAAATATAACGATCCGGGAAAAATATGGCGAAGGCAATCATAACTCCGTAAACGGCACCCGAAGCTCCGATAGTTGGAGCTAAAGCATCTGATAAGATTGGAGAAAACAACACATGTAAAATGCCGGCTCCTACACCGCATAACAAATAGAAAAATAAAAATTTTCTCGAACTCATAATATGTTCCAGTTCTATTCCAAACATCCAAAGCATAAACATATTAAAGAGAATATGCATAAAATCTGCATGCATAAATTGATAGGTTAACAGCTGCCAGATTTGAAAATTAAACTCGAATCCAGCAGCATCAATCCCGGTTAATGGGTTCAACGCAAAGTACCGATTTAGAATATACCAGCCGGGGATTCCATCAAACTTTAGATTTTCGAATATAAGCTGGAGTATAAATACACCCACATTTATTATTAATAAATACTTAATTATAGGTGGGAAAAAAGTAAATCCACCAAAACCCGATGGTCTATAATAATCTCTTGAATCGTAACCCATTAAATTGCCTGTTATAGTTTGTTGGCTGGAAAATTAAATTATTTTACAATTAATTGAAAGGCATTCATAAAATAGATTATGAGCAAGATCAAAATCAGCAAGCATGACCTTGCTCAACTCAATTGGAATTAATTATCATCATTTAACGCAGCAACACCCGGTAGAATTTTACCTTCAAGAAATTCCAATGATGCACCGCCGCCGGTAGAAACATGCGATACTTTTTCGTCTAAACCGGCTTTGCTTATAGCAGCGGCAGAATCTCCGCCGCCAATAATAGTTATTGCGCCATTAGAAGTTGCTTCTGCAAGTGCCTGTGCAATTGCGTTTGTTCCGTATGCAAAATTATCAAATTCAAATACGCCAAGCGGACCATTCCATACAACTGTCTTGCTGGAAAGTATAACATTTTTAAATTCTTCCGTTGTCTCAGGACCGATATCCAGACCCATTTTATCCGATGGAATTTTATCAGCACCAACAACTAAAGCGGGAGATTCATTCTTAAATTCCGAAGCTACAACATTATCTTTTGGAAGAATAACCTTTGCCTTGGAGTTCTTGAATTTTTCTAACATATCTTTTGCCAGATCGAGTTTTTCTGCTTCGAGTAATGATGTGCCGATTTCATAACCCATTGCTTTATAGAAAGTATAAGCCATTCCACCGCCTATTAATAAATAATCTACTTTTGGAAGCAGATTTTCAATTACATCAATCTTGCCAGAAATTTTTGAACCGCCTAAAATTGCAGTGAAAGGTCTAAGAGGATTTGCAACGGCGCTTCCCAGGTAATCTAATTCCTTCTGCATTAAATAACCTGATGCACAAGTTTTTATAAACTTAGTTACTCCTTCAGTGGAAGCATGAGCCCGATGTGCCGATCCTAATGCATCGTTTATATAAACGTCACCAAGCTCTGCAAGTTGTTTAGCAAACTCAGGATCATTTTTCTCTTCCTGTGCATGGAACCTGAGGTTTTCGAGCAAGAGTATTTCTCCATCCTTCATAGAGTTTACAATTGCAATTACCTGATCACCAATACAATCAGGCGCAAACTTTACATCCATCTGCAATAATTCACCTAATCTAACAGCAACCGGCTTTAAACTGTACTTAGGATTAGGTCCGCCTTTTGGTCTGCCGAGGTGACTCATTAAAATAGTACGTCCGCCGTTATCAATAATTTTTTTGATAGTAGGCAGTGCAGAAGTTATTCTAATATCGTCCGTTATTTTAAGATTTTCATCCAGCGGCACATTGAAATCAACACGCACTAATACTCTCTTACTTTTTAATTCAACTTTGTCGATACTTAATTTTTTCATTTTTCCTCCGTCATCCTGCAAATATGATATAAAAAAAAGACGCAGTCTAATTAAGAACCTGCGTCTTCACCAATTTTGTTAAGAACTATTTAATAATTTTTAACAGAAAATCAACAACTCTACAAGAATATCCCCACTCATTATCATACCAGGATACAATTTTGAAGAATCTCTTTTCACCTTTCAAATTATTTTGCATTGTAGCAAGTGAATCATAAATTGATGAACGGTCGTCGTGGATAAAATCAGTTGATACTAATTCTTCTTTGCAATATCCTAAAATTCCTTTCAAGTAAGTTTCTGATGCTCTTTTCAACAATGAATCAATTTCTTCAATTGAAGTCTCTTTTTCTGTTCTAAATGTAAGGTCCACAACAGAAACATTAGGTGTAGGAATTCTAAAAGACATACCTGTAAGTTTCCCCTTTGTTGATGGTAAAACTTCACCAACAGCTTTAGCAGCACCGGTAGTAGATGGAATAATATTTATAGCAGCTGCTCTTCCGCCTCTCCAATCTTTCTTAGAAGGACCGTCAACTGTTTTTTGTGTAGCTGTATAAGCATGAATTGTAGTCATTAAACCGGTTTCTATTCCAATTCCTTCCTTTAACAATACATAAACAACCGGCGCAAGACAATTTGTTGTACACGATGCATTTGAGATTATGTGGTGTTTCGCCGGATCATATTCATTATCATTAACACCCATAACAATAGTTTTTACATCACCTTTACCCGGGGCAGTTAATAATACTTTCTTAGCACCGGCAGTTAAATGTCCTTTCGCTTTTTCACTATCATTAAACAATCCTGTTGCTTCAATTACAATATCAACACCAAGTTCTTTCCATGGTAATTGGGAAGGATCTTTCTGAGCGAGTACACATTTTGTTTTTTTACCGTTTACAACCAGCACATCGTCAGATTCTAAGGAAGGATCACTTTTTTCGCTGCCAACAGTTCCGTTAAATCTTCCATGAACAGAATCATACTTAAATTGATAAGCAAAATATTTAGCATCGGTGCTTACATCAACAACAGCAACTACATCAACTTCCTTTCCAAAATGCCCTTTATCAACTAAAGCACTAAAAACTAATCTGCCTATTCTACCGAATCCATTGATACCTACTTTTACCGCCATTTCTTTTTTTCCTCCAATACTATTTTATTTAGAATGTCGAATGCAAATATAAAAATTCGTTTAGGAAGTATCAATTTGACATTATTCACGGTAATAAAAAAATAACAAAGCGTACTCTGGTTCAGGTGGTAAAACAGACGTAAGGCAAGGAAAAAGAAAGAGATATCGGAAATCGATTTTGAGCAGTTGGCAATTGTCCCTTTATTAGGAAAAGTTTATCTTGCAGTCAAACAATCCTGCACTTTCTTTATTATAAAAAAAATTGACAGAGGTTAAAATGCCGTCATCAGAATTTTTGGCGTATGTTCCAATCTTTTCTGATATACCTTTAGATACAATAGAAAAAATTGAAAAAATTGGGACGAGGAAAAATTATCTAAAGAATGATGTTATTTTGATGGAAGATGAAGTAGGGACTGCACTTTTTGTTATTGTGTCTGGTAAAGTAAAAGTTGCAAGAACAAGTACGGACGGAAGAGAAGTAATCTTAACAATTCTTTCTGAAAGTGATTTCTTTGGCGAAATGGCTATTCTTGATGGTCAAACCCGATCGGCTACAGTAGTTGCAATTGAAGATACGGAATTGTTCCTAATCCAAAGAAATGATTTTATCAGTCTAATTACAGAATATCCTGAAGTTGCAATTTCATTGCTACAGGAACTTACAAAACGATTACGTTCTGCCGACGCTAAAATTAAAGCTCTATCTCTTAAAGACGCAGAAGGTAAAGTTGCAACAGTTCTGCTTCAATTAGCTGATGATACCGGTAAAATTAAACATGGAAAAGTAGAAATAGAAAAACTTCCGCTTCAACAGGATTTGGCTAATATGGCTGGAACTTCCAGGGAAACAATTTCAAGAACTATTCATTCATTTGCAAAGAAAGGATTGGTAGAGCTGGACGGCAGCAAACTTAGAATAATAGATTACGAAAAATTCAAAGAATTATTCAGCTGAATATGACGGCTAAGATCGATCTCCACATGCACACTAATTATTCTGATGGTGCATTCTCACCTACCGAATTAGTTCTTAAAGCTAAAGAATCCGGTCTGGATATTATCAGTATTACAGATCATGACAGTGTAAACGGAATTAAAGAAGCAATTGCGGCTGGTAAAGATGTTGGAATTGAAGTAATACCGGGACTTGAAATAAGTACCGACATTGACGAAAAAGAAATTCATCTTCTGTCATATTTTATAGAAATCGATAACTATGAACTTCAAAAGTATTTAAGCTTTTTTAGGGAGGAACGATTTCACCGTGCAAAAAGAATTGTTCAAAAATTACGTAACCTCGGTTTATCTATTTCATTTGATGATGTAATGGACAATGCTCAAAATTCCGCAGTCGG